>JAKSRZ010000034.1 GCA_024403375.1 Lachnospiraceae bacterium | reverse complement strand
CATATTCCATCGAAAGGGACAATGGCAAATTTGGAAATATTCAGGATATAATAAAGCGAACAAATTATGCATATGAATATGTTAAGCTTATGGAATTTCCGGATGCAATTCACCACGGCACAAAACCGGTGACTCATGGCCCACATGTGTTTGAATTTAAGGACGTTGAGTTTACGTATCCGGGCTCTGAAGTAAAGGTGCTTAAAGGTGTTAATCTTAAAATTGAGGCCGGTGAGCATCTTTCGGTAGTCGGTCTGAACGGAGCAGGAAAAACAACTTTTGTTAAGCTGCTGTGCAGACTTTACGATCCAACATCCGGCGTGATACTTATGGATGGAATCGACATACGTGAGTATGACTACGACGCTTATATGCGAGAGTTTGCACCTGTATTCCAGGATTTTAAACTGTTCGCGTTTACAATGGAGGAAAATATTACCCTCGAAAACAATGCGAAAAATGAAGAGAGAAGAGCAGAGGTCCTGGAGGTAATCGAAAAAGTCGGCTTAAAGGATAAGATTGATTCTTTGGAGCAAGGACTTGATACATACGTTTTCAAACACTATGATGAGAGTGGTATTGAGCCTTCCGGCGGTGAACAACAAAAGCTGGCAATCGGCAGAGCATTGTACAAAAAATCTCCTGTCATTATTCTGGATGAGCCAACAGCGGCACTTGATCCGGTAGCTGAGTATGAAATATACCGAAAATTCGAGGAACTGGTAGGAGGAAAAACTGCGGTATACATTTCACACCGTCTCTCTTCCTGCAGATTCTGCGACCAAATTGCGGTATTTGCGGACGGCGTCGTTTCTGAGTACGGCAATCATGAAAGCCTTGTGAACAAAGAGAACGGAATATACGCAGAGATGTTTGCGGCCCAGGCACAGTATTATCAAACGGCTTAAATACCCGATTCTTGACTACATGAGTTGAAAATGGGCATTGATTACAGGCTCAAGCCGTGGAATCGGTAAGCTTGCTGCAGAGTTTATGGCAGATAATGGCTGTAATGTTATTTTACACAGCTCGGATGTTAAAGAACGGATTACTTGACTACTCCCTATGAAGACTATGTTACAAGCTTCCTGATTAATACAACATCACCTATGATGATTGTTTATCATTTCCTCCCCAAGATGATAGAAAAGGGATTCGGAAGAATTGTAAATACTACAAGCGGCATTAATCTTGATCCTCAGCAGGCGGGCTATTCCGCAAGTAAGGCAGCTTTGGACAAGGTTACTATAGACATCGGTTCCAAAGTTCAGGGAACAGATGTAATGGTAAATCTTACCGACCCGGGCTGGTGCAGGACTGATCTTGGCGGCCCCAATGCACCCAACAGCCCCGAGAGTGCAATACCCGGAGTTGTAGTAGGAGCCTTTGTGGATGATAAGAAGTCCGGAAGAATTTTTCATGCTCAGGCATTCAGTGGTATGACTATTGAGCAGGCGGTTGAAAAAGCTCAGAATTAGTTCTGTTTTACCCTCATCATTGATGGGGGTATTTTTTTTCTGCCCTCACGCTAAGGTGTGAGGGAGCCCGGCGGCTTTGAGCGATTAGGAAACTGCGACAGCAGTTTCTGCCTTAATGTCCGAAAAATAGGTTTCTTCTATTTTTGCACCGTAACATTATACTCTAAAAGCCTGCTGATTTCGTATAATAGCAATGGCAGTGTATCTTTCGGGAGAGAAAGATTATACAGAAAGGAGATAGGTAAAGAATATGAGTTCCTATGAACATAGAAAAGCAAGCAGACAATTAAGAATTACGGATAAAAACGGCATGCTTGAGCTTAGTGGCTTCCTTGGTGAATATGAGCTGGTTATTGGCGGAAAGACAGTGCAGGTTAAACTGGAAAAGGGAACTGACGTTGTAACAGTACAGATTTAAGGAGATGTTATGGAATATTCAAAGGATTCAAACGTAATTACAAGACAATATTTTGATTCCATGTTACTGGAAACAAGATATATCGGTACAGATCTGCCCTCCACAGAAATAACTCTTTATGGAGAGAAGTTTGCAACACCTATTACGACAGCAGCACTTTCACACCTTCATGATGTGTGTGAAAACGGAATGGAAGCCTTCGCAGAAGGTGCAAAAAAGGCCGGGGCTTTCCATATGGTGGGAATGGGAGAAGATGATGAACTTGAGGGAATTCTCTCAGTTTATAATAAGACAGCAAAGTTCATTAAACCACATGAGAACGATGAAGTTGTGTACCACAAAATAGAACATGCACAGAAAAATGGTGCGATGGCGGTAGGTATGGACATTGACCACAGCCTTTCCGGAAACGGTGGCTACGATGTGGTCTGTGGCCTTCCCATGCACACAAAGAGCTTTGAGCAGATAAGAGACTTCATTAAGGCAAGTCAGGTTCCTTTTATCATTAAGGGAGTGCTTTCTGTATATGATGCGGAAAAGAGCATTGAAGCAGGAGCCAAAGGAATCATTGTTTCGCACCACCACGGCATTATGAATTATGCTGTTCCGCCTTTGATGATTCTGCCGGAAATTGTGAAGGCAGTTGACGGTCAGATTCCGATTTTTGTTGATTGCGGAATAATGAGCGGTATGGACGTATTTAAGGCCCTGGCACTTGGTGCAGATGCGGTATGCGTGGGCAGGGACCTGATGGAAGCACTGAAGAAGGGCAGCACCGGAGTGGCAGAACGAATCAATGCCATGAATCTTGAATTAAAGAGCATTATGGCAAGGACAGGCTCACACTCCGTAAAGGATATTGACCCTTCGGTCATTCATTTCAGAAACTTTTAAAATGCAAGTGTATAATGGACTATTCGGTTAAAAAGATACCGACAACAGCGGAGCCACTTCCCGTCATAAAGGAAGCTACGGCTCCTTTTTTTATGAAATCCTTTTTGATTTCTTCAATTTCCGGGCAGATAGAAACGGCTGCCTTTTCCATAAAATTGCTGATGTATTTATAGAACTCCTTATCACCGTGCATAATGGCGTCCACCAGCCTATCAGTATCAGGATGGGGGTCTGTGTCAATATACTCATCCACCTTCTGATACATAAGCTTTGTGGAAAGGGAGACTTCGGGCTTATTAATGAGATAGGTCACCTTTGGTGCGGCGGGGAGGGGGGTAAGCTTTTCTCCGATTCCCTCACATAATACCGTGCCGCCCATTATGCAAAATGGGACGTCGGCTCCAAGCTTTGCACCTAATCGGCAAAGCTTTTCTGCAGGCATTCCTGCTTCAAGCATTTCGTTTAAGGCATTAAGTACGGCAGCGGCATCGGCACTTCCACCACCAAGGCCCGCACCGGAAGGAATGTTTTTGGTTAGCTTTATATTTATGTGAGCAGCCTTTTCGATGGGGACACATGCCTCTTCAACAAAAAGCTTTGCTGCCCTGCATACAAGATTGCTTTCATCCCATTTTATATCAGGAAAGCTGTCTGCATTGGTGCACACGGCAGAAATTGAAAGAACGTTTCCTGAAGAACCGGGAAGCACTTCTATTTCCATGTCATCTGCAAGGGGAATGGTCTGCATTACTGAACGCAGATCATGGTAACCATCCGGTCGCTTACTTACAATATCCAATATTAAATTGACTTTGGCATAGGCCTTTATACTCTTCTTCATAGGCACAATTATAGACTATATTTATAAATATGCCAATGATTATTCACAAATCTTATAAATGGGATTAGAAAGAAGCGTTTTACATTAATGTTTTCGGAGAATATAATTCGAGCATAAACATAATATATGTGCGTAAACGAAAAGATTGTTTACGAATGGAGGACAAAATGAAAAAGTTTTTAGCTCTCGTTTTAGCTCTCGTAATGGTGCTTTCATTAGCAGCTTGCGGTGAGAAAAAGGCAGACAACAAGAATTTCAAGCTTGGCGTTATTCTTCTTCATGATGAAGCATCTACTTATGACTTAAACTTCATCAATGGCGTTAAGGACGCAGCAAAGGCTCTCGGCCTCAGCGACGATCAGGTTATTTACAAGAGAAACATTGAAGAAGGCGATGCTTGCTACGAAGCAGCAGCAGACCTCGTAGACCAGGGCTGTAAGGTTGTATTTGCAGATTCTTTCGGTCATGAGACATACCTTCTCAAGGCTGCAAAAGAATTCAAGAACGTTCAGTTCTGCCATGCTACAGGTACAATGGCTCATACAGAGAAGCTTGATAACTTCCATAACGCATTCGCATCTATCTACGAAGGCAGATATCTTGCAGGTGTTGCTGCAGGAATGAAGCTTAAGGAAATGATGGCAGCTGATTCTTCAGTTAAGCCTCATATCGGTTACGTTGGCGCATTCACATATGCAGAAGTTATTTCCGGTTATACATCTTTCTACCTTGGTGTTAAGTCCATCGTTCCTGAAGTAACAATGGACGTTCAGTTCACAGGTTCCTGGTACGATGAAATCGAGGAGAAGAACGCAGCAGCAGCTCTTATCGACAACGGTTGCGTACTCATTTCCCAGCACGCTGACTCCATGGGCGCTCCTTCCGTTTGTGAAGAGAGAAACGTTCCTAACGTATCTTACAATGGTTCCACAGTAAATTCCTGCCCTAACACATTCATCGTTTCCTCAAGAATCGACTGGTCACCTTACTTCCAGTACATCTGCAAGCAGACAATGGAAGGCAAGGCAATCGATACAGACTGGACAGGTACAATCGCTACAGGTTCTGTTGTTCTTACAGACGTAAACACAAAGGCTGCAGCAGCAGGTACAGCTGATAAGATTAAGGAAGTTAAGGCTCAGCTTGAGAACGGTTCCCTTAAGGTATTCAACACAGCAAACTTCACAGTAGAAGGTGCAGCACTTTCCTCATATATGGCAGATGTTGATACAGACGATGCTTTCACACCTGACACTGAGGCTGTTAAGGACGGATTCTTCCATGAGTCAGAGTATCGTTCAGCTCCTTACTTCAATGTAAATGTTGACGGTATTAACTGCCTCAATGCAAAGTATTAATTTGCTTTTCCCCTAACCCCTACATATATTTTCAATCAGGCGGAGCTACAAAATGCTCCGCCTAATTGACTTTTAACGGGGACATATATATAATTTTTTTATCTATTGGCATTTTACAGTGATTCTACTCTGGAGGGGGCTCAAATGAGCACAAACACTGCAATTGAACTGAGACACATCACAAAACGCTTTGGTTCTGTCGTTGCTAATAATGATGTTTCTCTTGAAATCAGAAAGGGTGAAATTCTTTCCGTTCTTGGCGAAAATGGCTGTGGAAAAACTACCCTTATGAACATGATTGCCGGAATCTATTATCCTGATGAAGGCGAAATTCTTGTTGACGGAAAGCCCGTCATTATTCGTTCTCCCAAAGATGCTTTCAAGTACAAAATCGGTATGGTCCACCAGCACTTTAAGCTTGTGGATATTTTTACTGCGGCAGAAAACATCGTGCTTGTGGACACGGAAGACAAGCATTATAAGATGAATG
The DNA here is from genome assembly GCA_024403375.1 of Lachnospiraceae bacterium. Lineage (GTDB taxonomy): Bacteria > Bacillota > Clostridia > Lachnospirales > Lachnospiraceae > RGIG3528. The sequence goes on along the minus strand of JAKSRZ010000034.1, from coordinate 19,291 downwards.
CGGTTAATGCGAAGGTAAAAGAAATCGCGGACCGTTATGGATTTAATCTTGATCCTAAGAAAAAAATCTATGAGATGTCTGTTTCTGAGAAGCAGACAGTAGAAATAATAAAGGTTCTTTACAAGAACTCTGATATTCTTATCCTTGATGAGCCTACAGCGGTGCTTACTCCTCAGGAAACGGAAATGTTATTTAAGGTACTGAGAAAGATGCGTGAGGATGGTAAGTCGATTATCATTATTACTCATAAGCTTCATGAGGTGCTTGAAATATCTGACCGTGTGGCAGTATTGAGAAAGGGTGAGCATATTGCTACGGTAGACACAAAGGATGCGACAGAGTCTTCACTTACTGAGATGATGGTTGGACAGAAGGTAAGTCTGAATATCAACAGAAGTGAGCCTGTGGATTCTGTGACAAGATTGAAAGTTATCGGCCTTTCAGCTACCAGTAAGGATGGTGTGAAGGTGCTGGATGATATAAATTTTGAGGCAAAGAGCGGTGAAATTCTTGGTATTGCAGGCATTGCGGGCAGCGGCCAGAGAGAGCTGCTTGAAGCTATTGCGGGCCTTCAGCCTCTTGAGTCAGGCGAAATTGATTATAATGATCCTAAGACCGGAGACATTGTAAATCTTCGTGATAAGACACCTTTACAGATTCGTAACATGGGTGTGCGTCTTTCCTTTGTTCCTGAGGACAGACTTGGCATGGGTCTTGTTGGCAACATGAATATCACTGATAACATGATGCTCAGAAGTTACAGAAAGGGTAAGTCCATATTCGTTGATCGTGAGAGGCCCAAGAACCTTGCAGAAGAAATTATTGAGGAACTGCAGGTTAATACTCCCGGTGTAACCACTCCCGTTCGTCGTCTTTCCGGCGGTAATGTTCAGAAGGTACTGGTAGGACGTGAGATTTCCGCAGCACCACGAGTTCTCATGGTTGCATATCCTGTACGAGGTCTGGACATCAATTCTTCATATACTATTTACAATCTCTTAAATGAGCAGAAGGAAAAGGGTGTGTCCGTTATCTTTGTTGGCGAGGATCTGGATGTGCTTCTTGAACTTTGTGACAGAATTCTCGTAATTAATTCAGGACGAATAACCGGCATATGTGACGGAAGAACCGTTACAAAGGAAGAGGTCGGTCTTCTTATGACAAAGTCTGAAAAGGCAGAAAAGGAGGTTAGTGATGGACAATAATAATCACAAAGAAAAGCAGCCTCTTTTTCATATTACAAAACGAAACGAAATGCCCGTATGGCAGGCAATGTCCGTTCGTGTTATAGCAGTTATGGCAGCTCTTCTTCTCTGTATGATTCTTTCTTTTATACTTATTGGAATCAATCCGGGAAAGATGCTTGTGTCCATGATCACCGGCTCCTTCGGAAGCCAGAGACGTGTCTGGAAATTCTTTAAGGATCTGGCGGTGCTTCTCTGTATTTCTCTGGCAGTGACTCCGGCCTTCAGAATGAAGTTCTGGAATATCGGAGCAGAGGGACAGACACTTATCGGATGCCTTGCTTCGGTAGCCTGCATCATCAATCTTGGCGGAAAAGTGAGTGAACCCTTGCTTGTAATAATAATGCTTGCAGCAAGCCTTGCGGCAGGTGCAATCTGGGGACTTATTCCTGCAATTTTCAAGGCAATCTGGGATACAAACGAAACATTGTTCACACTTATGATGAACTACATTGCCACATTTATAGTATCCTACTACCTTATGGTATGGACACCCAGTGGATCATCTACTCTTGGTGCATTAAAGTATGGTTTCCTTCCTGTAGTATTCCACAATTATTTCTTGCTTATACTTGTTGTTGTGATTCTTACGGTGCTGATTTATGTTTACCTGAACTACTCAAAGCACGGTTACGAGATTTCAGTTGTAGGCGAAAGCCGCAGAACGGCACTTTATATCGGTATTAATGTTAAGAAGGTAATTGTTCGTACAATGGCACTTTCGGGAGCACTTTGTGGTCTGGCAGGTTTCCTTATCGTATCAGCACTTGATCACTCCATTACCACAAATTCCGTAGGTGGACAGGGCTTTACGGCGATTATGGTATCCTGGCTTGCCAAGTTCAATCCTCTTGCTATGGCAGGAACTTCCGCACTTATAACATTCCTTAATCAGGGTGCATCTCAGATTTCAACTGACTTTAATATTGACTCGGCGTTCCCCAATATTATTGTGGGAATCATCATATTCTTCATCATCGGTTGCGAGTTCTTCATCTACTACAAGGTGAACTTCCGTCATAAGGGAAAGGAGGCAAAATAATGAGCATAGTAAATTATCTTCTTTCCGCATTTTCTATCGGAATTATTTTCCTTCTTGGTGCAACCGGAGAAATTATTACCGAGAAGGTTGGTCATCTTAACCTTGGTATTCCCGGCGTAATGAGTGTTGGTGCTACCGGTGGTTGCATTGCGCTTCAGGCAATGTATAAGTACAGAGATGTACTTCCGGGATGGCTGATTGTTCTTGTGGCACTGTTGGCATGCTTTATCTGTGCCGGACTTATGGGATTGTTGTACTGCTTTATTACAGTAAGTCTTCATTCGAATCAGAACGTTACAGGTCTTGCCCTTACCACATTTGGTGTAGGTATAACAAAGTACGAAATGTCAAAGCTCACAAGAATCGGTGCCCATGAGTATCTTTATGCACTTCCGATTTTCAGACAGCCTTTTTCAGACAGCACAAATGCTCTTAAGTACTGTGGAGTAATGACTTTCATTGCACTCTTTATTGCTATTGCCGTATCCTTCGTGCTTTACAGAACAAAGGTGGGACTGAACCTTCGTGCCGTTGGAGAAAGTGCGGCAACAGCTGATGCGGTGGGAATTAACGTAACTGCTTACAAATATGTTGCTACAATTATCGGAAGCGGTATTGCAGGCTTTGGTGGTTTGTACTATATTATGGATTATGCGGGCAGTCAGGAAGCATATCTTTCAATAGAAGCTCTTGGCTGGCTTTCTGTAGCACTTGTTATTTTCTCACTTTGGAAGCCTCTGGTTTGTGTGTTCGGCTCCTTTGTGTTTGGTCTTTTGTATATTGCAAATGCATATGCTGCAAGTATTCTTGGCATTACGTTGCCTATGAAGCTTACACCTATTATGAAGCTTCTTCCTTATGTGGCAACTGTCATCATCCTTGTACTTACAAGCATAAGAAAGCGTCGCGAAAACCAGCCTCCGGCAGGCCTTGGAATTACGTATTTCAGAGAGGAAAGATAGTATGGAACTTCTTCAGCAGAAAATCAGAGAGCAGGGAATTATCAAAGAGGGTAATATTCTTAAAGTTGATATGTTCCTGAATCATCAGATGGATGTGCAGCTTTTTTATGAAATGGGAAAAGAGTGGGCACGCCTCTTTAAGGACAAAGAGATTACTAAGATTCTTACAATCGAAGCATCGGGTATCGGTATTGCGTGTTGTGCGGCACTGAGCTTTGACAATATTCCTGTTGTCTTTGCGAAGAAAAGTCAGGGTGCCAATATGGACTCAAATGTTTACAGTGTAAAGGTTGACAGCTTTACAAAGAAGAAGACTTTTGATGTTGCGGTTGCAAAGAAGTACCTTCTTCCGGAGGATAAGGTCCTGATTATTGATGATTTCCTTGCTAATGGCTGTGCGGTTCGTGGAATGATGAAGCTCATCAAGCTGGCTGGTGCTGAGCTTGTGGGCGTTGGCATCGCTATCGAGAAGGGCTTCCAGGAGGGTGGCAGAGAGCTTCGTGAAGAGGGCATTCAGGTAGAAAGCCTTGCAATTGTGGAAAGTATGAATGCTGCAACAAATGAAATCGTTTTCAGATAATCGTTTAGCTAAAAAAATAATTATTTAGGTAAAATTAACTTGCACCTGCATCGGATTTGAGTAAAATTTGATGTAGGTGCTGTTTTTATGCACTGAGGAACCCGTAAATGGGGGAAAGGCAGAGAAATTCTATGGCAAAAAAAGTCAAGATGGCGGACATCGCGGAGAGGCTTGGGGTAAGCGTTGTAACAGTTTCCAAGGCTTTATCCGGGCAGAAGGGTGTCGGGGACGAAATGAAAACGAAAATAATTCGTCTTGCATCGGAACTTGGTTATGAAAGACCTTGTGACAGGCCCGATGATGCCAAGAGTTACAATATAGGAGTTATAGTTCCTGAGGGGTACATTGCAAAATATGAAACCTTTTATTGGGAACTTTACCAGGAATTGAATACTGCGGCAGCAGTCAAGAACAGCTTTATGCTGATTGAGATAATTGCTGCACAGGACGAAAACGTCGGAGTTCCGCCGAAGCTTCTGAAGGAGAACAAGGTGGATGCACTTATAGTTATGGGCACAATGAAAACCGAGTATCTTAAAATGATGCAGGCCCATTACTCAACACCTATGGTATTTCTTGATTTCTATGATTCGGAAATTAAGGAGGACTCTGTAATTTCCAACAGCTTTTATGGTGCCTACACAGTGACAAATTATCTGCTTGAGGGTGGCTGTGAAAAAATTGCTTATGTGGGAACACTGATGGCCACAAAAAGTATAAACGACAGATGGCTTGGATATGTAAAAGCGTTGGTGGAAGCCGGGGTTCCTTATCGTGATGATATGGTAATTCCGGACAGAGAAGGCAGAGTCAACTTCGAGGAAATCAAGCTACCCGAAGAAATGCCGGAAGCTTTCGTCTGTAACAACGATATGACCGCCAGCAAGGTGATAGAGGCAATCAAAAAAAGAGGATTACGGGTGCCTGAGGACGTAAAGGTAACAGGTTTTGATGATTTTATTCATCCGGGGCTATGTGACGTACCGCTTACTACGTATTCTGTAAATATGGCAGGGATGGCTGAATCGGCAGTAAGAAATTGTATTCGTAAGCTTAATGGAATAGAAACCAATCGTGGACTTCATCTGATAGAAGGTAAATTGATTATAAGGGAGAGTGCAAAATGAACATAAAGTATATTGAGGACAAGAGATTATTTAAAATCGACACGGAAGCTACCAGCTACGTTATAGGAATTGTGGGAAAAGAAGGTTTCGTGGGACACGCTTATTATGGTGAAAGCATTGAAGACGATGATGTGACATATCTTCTCAGAATCTTTGAGGGTCCATTTACTCCTGACACAAACGAAAGAGATCGCCTGAGCTTTTATGATTGCTTCCCTTTTGAGTATCCGACTCACGGAATTGGAGATTTCAGAGAGTCTGCATTAAGAATTGAAGATGAGGCGGGCCATTATTCCAACAATCTTAAATATAAGAGTCATATGATTTATAAGGGGAAGAAGGGCCTGGCCGGACTTCCCGCCACTTGGGGAAATGAGGAAGACTCCATGTCGCTGGAGCTAACCCTTTCCGACTATGAAGCAAATATTGATGTAGTGCTTACTTACTCGATTTTTGAGGGCGTAGATGCAGTGGTAAGAAGCGCAAAGATTATTAATAATTCAGGTAAAGCTGTATTCCTTACAAAAGCAGCTTCTGCCTCAATTGATTTGGATAACAAGGATTTTGATAAGATTAATCTTTATGGATCCTGGGCAAGAGAACGCCACATAAACAGAACACCCGTAAGCTATGGAATTCAGGGGATGTACTCAAAAAGAGGCGAACCGGGACATCAGGAACATCCATTCACCTGTCTTCTTGAAAAAAATGCGACTCAGACTCAGGGTGAAGTTTATGGCATGGATCTGATATATTCCGGAAACTTCCGCACCATAACTGACCGTAACCAGTTTGACCTTGTTCGACTTATGACAGGAATCAATCCGGAAGACTTCAGATGGAAACTGGAGAACGGAGATACATTTGTAACACCGGAGGCGGTTCTTGTTTATTCCAATGAGGGCATCGGAGGAATGAGCAGATCATTCCACGATTTGTACCGTGAACACCTTATTCGCGGTTACTACCGTGATAAAAAGCGTCCTATACTTATTAACAACTGGGAGGCTACATACTTTGATTTTAATGAGCAGAAACTGATTTCCATTGTTGATGAAGCATCTAAGCTTGGAATAGAAATGCTTGTAATGGATGACGGCTGGTTCGGAAACCGTTTTGATGATAACTCATCTCTTGGTGACTGGTTTGTTAATGAAGACAAGCTTAAAGGCGGAATAAAATATCTTGTGGATGAAGTAAACAAGAGAGGAATGAAGTTCGGTATATGGTTTGAACCGGAGATGATAAGCCCCGTATCCAAGCTTTATGAGGCACATCCTGAATGGGCCATTCATGTGGAAGGCAGAAAGCCCGGACTTGCAAGAAACCAGATGGTTCTGGACTACACAAGAAAGGATGTCAGAGACTATATTTACGGATTGATTAAGAATGTGCTTTCATCTGCAAATATCGAGTACGTCAAGTGGGACATGAACAGACCGCTTTCAGATATCGGCGGTGCTGAAATTGCTAAGGATCGCCTTGGAGAATTCATGCATCGTTATACATTGGGCGTTTATGAGGTAATGGAGAGACTTGTTACGGATTTTCCCAAGCTTCTTCTTGAAAACTGCTCAGGCGGTGGCGGACGATTTGACGCAGGAATGCTTTATTTCGGTCCCCAGATATGGTGCTCGGATGATGCAGATGCAATTGAGCGACTGGTAATTCAGGAGGGCACAGAGCTTATCTATCCTCTGTCAGCAATGGGAGCCCATGTTTCGGACTGCCCGAATCATATTGTGGGACGCGTGACTCCCTTCAGAACCCGCGGACATGTGGCTTTGGCAGGAACATTCGGATATGAACTGGATGTAACAAGAATCCCTGAAGAAGACAGAAATATGATTCCTGCTCAGATTGAAATGTATCATAAATACAATGACCTTGTAAGAACAGGTGACTATTACAGAATCGCTTCCTATGCTCAGAACGGAAAATTTGATTGCTGGCAGGTGGTTTCCAAGGACAAGACTACGGCACTTGTAACATGTGTGCTTGTTCGCCGCAGTCCCAATACAAGAAGCAGAAACATTAAGCTTCAGGGACTTGCCTGCGATAAGAGATATCGACTTCTCAATGAGGACGGTTCTGAATACATTAACGGAATGGCCGGTGAGGAAAAGGCTGACCGCGTTTATTACGGATTGACACTTATGAACGCCGGAATTAATGTTACCGAAGCGTGGGGAGACAATCAGTCTATGCTTATCTACGTTAAAGAAGTATAAGTCGAGTATTTATTAGGCATTTAGGTAAATGGTTTGAAAATTAGCTAAAATTTAGCTAAAAATAACTTGCGAGAAGGTAAATTACTGCTTATACTTTTCATCAGAACAGTAAACAGGCAGTGAATTGGAGGAAACATAAATGATTCACGAAAAGTATTTTGAGGAGCAGGAGAAGCAGGATAAGCTCATAAAACGTCCGAACCCCAAGAATGAGGAATTCTACAATGGGATATTTGAACGTTACACATATCCGGTTCTTACAAGAGAACACGCTCCCGTAATATGGCGTTACGATATTAATAAAGAAACCAATCCTTTCTTTATGGAACGCCTTGGCATAAATGCTGTTATGAACTCAGGTGCCATGAAATTCAATGGAAAATATATTCTGGCGGCGAGAGTTGAAGGGGCGGACAGAAAATCCTTTATTGCCATAGCTGAAAGCGATAAGCCTACAGAAGGCTTCAGATTCAGAGACTTGCCTTGTGTATTTCCGGATACCTGTCCTGAAGAAACCAACGTATACGACATCAGACTTACTCAGCACGAGGATGGCTGGATTTATGGAGTGTTCTGCTCCGAAAGCAAGGACCCGGACAACAAAGACCTTTCAGCAGCAGTTGCGGCTCCGGGCAACGTCAGGACAAAGGACCCGGTAAACTCGGAAAGACTTCCAAACCTTGTGACACTCCACTCTCCACAGCAGAGAAACGTTGTTCTGCATCCGGAGTTCGTAAATGGCAAATATGCATTTTATACACGTCCTATGGATGATTTCATAGAGACCGGTTCAGGCGGTGGCATCGGTTTCGGACTCTGCGATGATATTACCCACGCAGTGATTGATGAAGAAAAAATGACATCACTCAGAAAGTACCACACCATAACCGAAGTCAAGAACGGTGCCGGAGCAGTGCCCATAAAAACCGACAAGGGCTGGATCCACATTGCTCACGGCGTGCGAAATACAGCAGCGGGCCTGAGATATGTTATTTATGCTTTTGCCACATCCCTGGAAGATCCTTCCAAGGTAATTGCAGAGCCGGGAGGACTTCTTATCGGACCTCGCGGCGAAGAAAGAGTTGGAGACGTTTCCAACGTTACATTTACTAACGGTGCCATAGTTGATGAGAATGGCAAGGTTTACATTTACTATGCATCGTCAGATACCCGCCTTCACGTTGCGGAAACGGATATTGAACGCCTTAAGGACTATGTTTTCAATACTCCCGAAGACCCCCTTCGTTCGTCAGACTGCGTAAAACAGAGGGTGAGCCTTACTGAAAAAAATCTGGAACTATTAAAAAGCTTAAAATAAATCGGAGGACAAAAAAATGAGCGACATTAAAATGATTGCACCTGCTACAAAAAACATTCCCTGGCAGGAGAAACCCGCAGAACCCTTTAACCATGCACCTGTATGGCGTTACAGCGAAAACCCTATCATAAACCGTTACCCCACAAAGGAAGTTGCAAGAATTTTCAACTCTGCAGTTATGCCTTACGGTGATGAGTTTATCGGAGTATTCCGTGGCGAGCAGACTAACGGTGTTTCCATGATTTATCTTGGACATTCCAAGGATGCTATCCATTGGGAATTTGAAGAAGAGAAGATCCACTTTGTTGATGAAGAGGGCAACGACTTCCAGCCTATTTATGCATATGATCCCCGTCTCGTAAAGGTTGAAGATACCTATTATATTATGTGGTGTCAGGATATGTACGGCGCGGCTATCGGCCTTGCCAAGACAACAGATTTCAAGACCTTTACACGCCTTGAGAATCCATTCCTTCCCTTTAACAGAAATGCAGTTCTTTTCCCCAGAAAGATCAATGGCAACTACATGATGCTTTCACGCCCTTCTGATTCCGGACACACACCCTTCGGTGACATTTTTATTTCCGAGTCTCCCGATCTCGTATACTGGGGCAAGCATCGTCACGTAATGGGACGTTCCTCAGAGTGGTGGGAGTCACTTAAAATCGGTGGTGGTGCTGCTCCCATTGAAACAAGTGAGGGCTGGCTTATGTTCTACCACGGCGTAAGCGGAACCTGTAATGGTTATGTTTACTCAATCGGTGGAGCTATTCTTGATCTTGAGAATCCTTCAAAAGTGCTTTATCGTTGCGAAAACTTCCTTCTTACTCCTACAGAATGGTATGAGGAGAGAGGCTTTGTTCCTAACGTTTGCTTCCCTTGTGCAACACTCCATGACCCTGAAAGCGGAAAGATTGCCATTTATTATGGCTGTGCAGACAGCTATGTAGGTCTTGCATTCTGCTACTTTGACGAAATTGTTGCATATATTAAGGAACATAGTGTTACTCGTTGGGACGACACAGACATCGGAAGAAGATAATATGACTGTTTCATATAATGACAACAGACTTGTATATGAAGGAAGAATAGACTTCTGCAATGAAAAGGGTCCGTGTTTTGTGTATCCTTGTTCTAACGTAAGATTAAGATTCAAGGGTACTTCAGTAAAGGTCCGAATAATTAATCATCATGCATGCTATAATAATTATATTGGTGTGATGGTGGATGGCATTGTAAAGAAAATATGCATTTTTAACGAAGATTCTTCTTTGGAGACGGCACATTCTACAGCGGGAGAATACGACATTTACAGTGTTTGCGAAGGACTTGAGAACACAGAACATCAACTTATGCTTTACAAAGCAATGGACAATGCCCACACATTTAACTTTGGTGGCTTTGTACTGAATGACGGTGCTGAGGTGTATGAAGCAGAACCACTTCCGGAAAAGAAACTGGAATTTTACGGTGACTCCGTAACGGCAGGAGAGGTAAGCGAGGCAACAGACTATTGCGGACTGGCAGACCCGCCCCATAAAGGAGAATATTCCAACTCATACTGGTCCTATGCATGGTATACAGCAAGAAAAATGAATGCACAGATTCACGATATCGCTCAGGGAGGCATTGCCCTCCTTGATGATACCGGCTGGTTTGACGGCCCCAACTTCAAGGGCATATTCAACATGTATGACAGAATCCAGTTCCACCTGCAGCTGGGAGAAACCAAACGCTTCGACTTTAATTCTTATATGCCGGACGCAGTAATAATCGCCATCGGACAGAATGACGCCAATCCGGAAGACTTCATGGCAAACGATTATTACGGAGAAAAAGCTTCCTTCTGGAGAGCAAATTACAAATATTTCGTTGAGCTCATAAGACGCCGCCGCCCGGAGGCTCACATTGTACTTACCACAACCATCCTTAATCATAATGAAGCGTGGGATAAGGCGATAGATGAGGTATGCAATGATATGAGAAAGAAGGATGATAAAGTGCATCACTTCTTATATAGTAATAACGGATGCGGAACCCACGGCCATATACGTAAGCCGGAAGCTGAGAAAATGGCGGAAGAACTAAGTGCCTACCTCAGATCTATAGGCATATAAATAAATTTTTTATGGCTCAAAAATAAAATTTCTTGACATGACACGTGTTTTGTATATAATGTTTTTTAGCTTTTATACATAATTTTACAGTCAAGAGATTACGCAATGACGCGTTGAGTCTAGGCTCAACGCTTTTTCGTTCTTTTATCACTTTATTGGTTTAAAGTGATGACACGAACGAAGGAACGTTGAAGGATGAGACGCGTTAATAAAAAATCAAAGATTGTATACATGTATGAAAGAATTCCGTGCGAAAAGCACAAATAAAAAAAGGAGAAAAGTTATGAAAAAGAGAGTATTGAGCTTAGTAATGGTTGCTGCAATGCTTGTAAGCTTAACAGCTTGTGGCAAGACTGCTCAGACACCTGACACTGAAGAACCTGATATCCAGATCGAAGTTCAGGCAACTAACACACCTGTTCCTACAAAGGCAGAAACACAGACTCCTGCAGCAAATGAGAATCAGAACACAGAGACTCCTGATGAAACTCCTGAAGTTCCTACAGTAGTTCGTCCTGAATCATACGTTCGTGCAGAGGATGATGATGTTTATGAAGAAGTACTTGGCGGATTCACAGCACTTGGTGATGAAGCAAAGGCTGCTTCCACAATAGCAGAGAGATTTATGCTTTTCGCTCAGGCAGAAGCATACCTTCTTGATTCTGCTGTAATGATCCCCTTCACAACACAGGGTGGTGCTTACACAATTTCAAGAATTGCTCCCAGAACAGTTCCTTATGTTCAGTGGGGTAATGATGATGACCGTCTCCACAGCATGGTAATTTCTGACGAGTTCTGCACACCCGCAGAGCGTGAAGAGATGCTTGCTGAGTGGTCTAAGGCAGTTGCAGGCCAGGGCACATATGATCCTGCTGCATACCTTCAGTCCAAGGGTCACACAATCCAGACAGATTACACAACAACATTCTCAACAGCTCCTGTAACAATTGACTGGCTGAACACATCTTCCCAGGCTGATACAGAGATTACTGTTAACTGTGTTGAAGGTCTTGTTGAGTACAACAACCTTGGTCAGATGATGCCTGCTCTTGCTGAGAGCTGGGATATTTCCGCTGACGGCCTTACATACACATTCCACATCCGTAAGGGTGCTAACTGGTACACATCTGAAGGTACAGCATATGCAGAAGTTAAGGCTGCAGACTTCGTAGCAGGCTTCCACCACATGCTCGACACACAGGCTGGTCTTGAGTGGCTCGTTGAAGGCGTTGTAAAGGGCGCTCACGAGTACCTTAACGGCGGCAGCTTTGACGAAGTTGGTTACGTAGCAGCTGATGATTACACACTCGTTGTAACACTTGAGGCTCCTACATCTTACTTCCTTACAATGCTTACATACTCCTGCTTCCTTCCTATCTGTGAGTCCTTCTACCAGGCTCATGGCGGTGTATACGGTATGACAGAGTACGCAGAAGCATCTGCAGACACAAACAAGTACACATTCGGTAAGTCCGAGGACGTTGCTTCTCAGGTTTACTGTGGTCCTTTCCTTCTTCAGAAGCTTCAGAAGGATTCCGAAATCCTTATCGTAAAGAACCCTGGTTACTACAATAAGGACATCGTTACACTTAATTCTGTTAAGTGGGTATATGATGCAGGCGAGAACCCTGTAGCATTCTACAAGGACGTTGTTGCCGGCGTATACGCTGGTTGCGGTCTTACAGCTTCCTCAGGTATCCTTGACCTTGCTAAGGAAGATGGTAACTTCGACAAGTATCACTACATTTCTGATACAACATCTACAACATACTTCGGTGGCTTAAACGTTAACCGTGGTACATACGAGCTCGCTGGCGGCGCTGTTAAGTCTCCTAAGACAGAAGATCAGAAGATCGATACACAGCTTGCTCTTAACAACAAGAACTTCCGTAAGGCTCTTATGTACGCTTTCGATAAGAAGACAGTTAACGCTGTTTCCAGAGGCGAGGACCTTGCTCTTCAGAACGTTCGTAACATGTACACACATCCTGAATTCGTTCAGCTTGATGCAGCAGTAACAGATAAGGATGGTAAGACATTCCCTGCTGGTACATTCTACGGTGACATGGTTCAGTACTACTGTGATCAGCTCGGTATGGGCATCAACGTTAAGGACGGTACAAACGGCTGGTACAACAAGGAGCTTGCTAACAAGGCTCTCGAGGCTGCTAAGGCAGAGCTCGGCGCTGCTGTTAACTACCCTGTAACAATCGACGTAGTTTACTACTCAGCATCTGATGCTAACACAGCTCAGGCTGCAGCTTACAAGAAGGTTATCGAGGATACTCTCGGAACAGACAACGTTGTTGTTAACCTTGTAGAAGCTACAACATCTGCTGATTACTATGCAGCAGGTTACCGTGCATCTAACGGTGAAGCTGGTAACTTCGATATGTTCTATGGTTCCGGTTGGGGCCCTGACTACGGTGATCCTTCAACATACCTTGATACATTCCTTGGCGAAGGCGCTGGTTACATGACAAAGGTTATCGGTCTCTACTAATCTTTAACCGATACTAAATTAACAAAAAATATCCACACAGAGGGACTCGTATGAGTTCCTCTGTGTTGTGGTAAAAAAGAACTGCGGAGAAAAATAGGTTATGCGGGGAAAATGCTTATTTTAAGCTGACCATGCAAAATTTAGAAGGAGGCGAAGAAAGTAGAATTATGAAAAAGTACATGCTCAAAAGAATACTCTTCTCCATATTCTCGCTTTTTGCAGTGGTCATGATTGTTATGACATTGGTTTACACACTCATTGCAAGAGATGTAATTTTCCAGACCGATGACGTTTGGAACAAGAAGAGTAATAACGACAGAATAATTTATGAATATGTACAGTATCAGAAATATGGATACTTAATCTACAGCGACTACACCGCCTTCGTAAAGGACAAATACCAGAAAATTTACGGAGACGATTATTATACACAGCCAGATTTTAAGGCAGACAGAGACACAATCCAGAAGCCTGAAGAATTTCAGTCCAATGCAACTGTAAAAGAGTTTGCAAAAAAGTATAAGGCAGACGGATACTCTGTAAAATATTTCCAGCCCATTACATATAAGTCAGGAAAGGTTAAGCCCGGCGGAACAGGTTATCTTATTGCTGTTAAGGAAAACAATGCAGCAGTAAGACTTGTTGATTATGTAAAAGGCTTCTTTACTGTTGAAACAAAGAATTATGTTGATGATCCTGCCCTTACAGAGCGTTATATAAGATTTGAGAAGGACCCTTATTCAGGCCTTTTCGCAATTGTAGGTTCAGGTACACAGCATAAATACTTGCTTTATTTTGACAACAGATTCCCGTTCATTCATCAGAACTTCATAAGAATCAATCTTGGAACATCTTATACAACATATCGTGGACAGGAAATTACCGATGTAATCAACAACCCCACAGGTGATATCATTACATCAAATCAGCAGTATCCTTCCATGCTCGGTACAGATGAGTATGTTGAAACTGCTATTGATTTTCACTCACTTACTTACAATTCCAATGAGGTTGGTGACGTCGTAAGAGAGCAGTTCCCTGACAACTACAACGTTTATAAGTATAAGAGAGGCGGTCTCTCCATTATCGAAAACTCTTTCGTTATTGGTATTATCGCAACAATTCTTTCTTACATGCTTGGTCTTCCTATCGGTATCCACATGGCTAGAAAGAAGGATAGCTTTGCAGATAAGCTTGGTAACCTCTATATCATCTTCATCATTGCGGTTCCCAGCCTTGCATATATCTTCATGTTTGCAGCACTTGGTACAACACTGTTCCACCTGCCGTACAAATTTGCCAATGCAGAAGTCAAGTTCTTCGCGTATATCCTTCCTACCATTTCCCTTGCCCTTCCTTCAATCGGAGGCCTTATGAAGTGGATGAGAAGATACATGATCGACCAGATGAACTCCGACTACGTTAAGTTTGCAAGAGCGGAAGGTCTTTCCGAAAGCGAAATCTTCAGTGTGCATATTTCCAAAAATGCCATGATTTATATCGTTCACGGTATTCCCGGAAGCATTCTCGGCTGTCTTACAGGTGCCATTATGACAGAGCGTGTTTACTCTGTTCCCGGTGTAGGTAACCTTCTTACAACAGCTATTAACATGCATGATAATGGTGTCATTGTTGCATGTACAGTATTCTATACATCATTGTCATTGATTGCACTTATTCTCGGTGACGTTCTTCTTACAAAGTACGATCCCAGAATTTCACTTTCTGAAGATAAGGGAGGCGGAAGATAATGGACGAAAAGAAAATCATGACTCCTGAAGAAGAAGCATCCTTATTCAGATTTGTGGAAGACAGCGACGCAAGAGCATCTGAAAAGATTATCGCTCCCAGATACTCCTACTGGAAATCTGTTTTCCGTGTATTCTTCAAGAAGAAAATTAATATCGTTATCCTTGTATTCCTGGCATTTATTATTTTCGTAGCAGCAGTAATGCCTAATTTCTGGGTATACGATCCATTTGAAAACGTAACAGACGCATCTACATTCAATCTTAGCCCCAAGGCTTGTATTGAAAAGTACGGCGGATTCAGCATGAAATACCTTTTTGGTACCGGTTCTATGGGTAACTCCATTTTGTACGGTATCGTTTCCTCTGCTAAGACATCTCTTGTTATTGCGACAATCTGTGCTGCAATCAACATGTTTATCGGTATTATCGTAGGTGCTATCTGGGGTTACTCCAAGAAGGTAGATAAAGTCCTTCTTGTTGTTTACCAGATTATTGCAAACGTTCCTTCCATCCTGCTTATTTCCGTACTTGTATACGTTATCGGCTCAGGTTTCTGGCCCTTCATCTTTGCACTTACGGTTACAGGCTGGCTTGGTATAGCATTCTTCTTCAGAACTCAGGTTATGATCATTCGTGACCGTGAGTATTCACTTGCATCCAGATGCTTAGGAACACCTATTTTACGTGTAATTTCGAAGAATATTCTTCCTTTCCTTACATCAGTTATCGTTACTTTGCTTGCAACAGAGCTTCCTTCCTACATCAACATGGAAGTATTCCTTTCATACATTGGTGTAGGCTTAAGTGCCAGCGTACCTTCACTTGGTCGTATGATTCAGCAGGCCCAGACAGGCTTCCTTACATACCCTTGGGAATTCTGGCCTCCTGTTTCTATTGCATCAGCTATCACAATTATTCTTTACGTTCTCGGTCAGAACCTTGCAGATGCATCTGATCCCAGAACACATATGATGTAGTGAGGTGGAAAAATGAACGAAAATAAAGATAAAAAAGTTCTTCTTTCACTGAAAAATGTGGATGTAAAGTTTAATGTTCGAGGCAGAACGCTTTCTGCTATCAGAAACGTATCTCTTGATGTTTACGAAAACGAAGCACTTGCCATTGTAGGTGAGTCCGGTTCCGGTAAGTCAGTACTTACAAAGACATTTGCAGGTCTTCTTGATTCCAACGGATATATTTCCAACGGAACAATCATCTTGTCTGATGACGAGATTTCAAAGACAGAAGTTGTACTTAATCCTTCAAGAAAGAGATTCCTTGAAAAGGAGATAAAGAAGCTTAACGAATATTCCGTACTTGAGCGTGGTGCAGCTGAATTCGTAAAGTATGGTGAAAAGAAGAAAGAAATAGAATTTGCCCGTTCCTTAAGTGAGGCTGAGGAAGAGTCCTTCGCGAGCCGTATTAAGGAAGCTAAAGATAATGTAGTAGATGTAACAAACTACATTTGGACACTTGATAAGAAGAATCCTGAAGATGCAAAGGCTATTGTGGAAGCTCAGCAGAAGGTTAAGGTCTATGAGGCAGAAGCAAAGAAGCTGGAGGATGAGAGAGAGGAACTTATCAGACAGCGTAAAGCTGAGTATGGCAGAAACGCTAATAAGCAGGCAGAAGACAAGGCATATCTTGAAAGCCTTCTTGCAAGAAGACAGGAGAAGATTGCCGTTGCAGACGACCCTTCAAATGAGTTAGGCCTTAAGACAAGCGTACTTGAGCGTAACAAGGTTATTGCTTATGAAATACTTCTTTCAATAGGCAGATATCCTATGAAGGATCAGATTATCTTCACAAGAAAGCTCAATAAGGCATTCAAGCTTGCTATGAGTATCGGTGAGGATCTTTCCAATCCCGAAGTTCTCAATAAGATTTTCGAATCAGTTGCTTTCCGCGTAGAGTTCCGTTCCTACGACGAAGCTACAGAGACAGTTCATGGCTATGCTATTCTTGACTGTGCTAAGATTAAGTACACAAATGACTGGCAGCAGATTCGTGGATGCAGAATTGCAACAGTTTTCCAGGATCCTATGACATCTCTTAACCCGGTTATTACAATCGGTAAGCAGATCATGACAGTTATCCTTAAGCACCAGAAGTGCTCCAAGGCAGAAGCTCGTGAGAGAACAATCGACATCATGGGTAAGGTAGGTATCCCTGACCCCGAGAAGCGTTTCGATGACTATCCCTTCGAGTATTCAGGCGGTATGAGACAGCGTATCGTTATTGCTATTGCTCTTTCATGTCAGCCTAAGATTCTTATTTGTGATGAGCCTACAACAGCTCTGGACGTTACAATTCAGGCACAGATCATCAGACTTATTAAGGATCTTCAGAAAGAACTTGGTTTCACAACAGTTTACATCACTCATGACCTTGGCGTAGTTGCCAACGTTGCAGAGAGAGTAGCAGTTATTTATGGTGGTCAGATTGTTGAGGTTGGTACAGTAGATGAGATCTTCTACGATCCCAAGCACCCTTACACATGGGCATTGCTTTCATCCCTTCCTCAGCTTGCAGAAAGAGGTACAGACCTTTTCTCTATCCAGGGTACTCCTCCCTCACTGTACAACAAGATTGTCGGTGATGCATTTGCACCTCGTAACCAGTATGCTCTTGCAATTGACTTTATTAAGGAGCCTCCTGTATTCCAGGTTAGTGAGACTCACTTCGCAAAGACATGGCTGCTTGACCCCAGAGCTCCTAAGGTAGAAAAGCCTGAGAACATCTGCAACCTTCATGAAAAGATGCTTAAGACATACGTTGATTTCGGTGAATAAGGAGAAACATTATGGAAAATGAAAAGAAAGTATTGTTATCCGTCCGAAATCTGGATGTTGTCTTTAAGAAGGGTAAAAGAAGCTTTAAGGCAGTAGATAACGTAAGCTTTGATATTTATAAGGGCGAGACTCTTTCTCTTGTAGGTGAGTCAGGCTCAGGTAAAACAACAGTCGGAAGAGCTATCGTAAGAATCAATCCTTGCTCCGCAGGTGAAATCATTTATGATGGCAAGAAGATTTCCGGTAAGCTTAAGAGAAAAGAAGACAGAGAAGTTATCAAGAAGATTCAGATGATTTTCCAGGACCCTTCAGCATCTCTTAACGAAAGAGCAACAATCGAGTATATTATTTCCGAAGGTCTCTTCAACTTCCATCTTTACAAGGATGAGAAGGACAGAGTGAGAAAGATTGAGGAAATTACTAAGGAAGTAGGTCTTCTTCCTGAACATCTTACTCGTTATCCTCATGAGTTCTCAGGTGGCCAGAGACAGCGTGTCGGCCTGGCACGTTCCATCGTAATGGAGCCTGAATTCATTATCGCAGATGAGCCTATTTCCGCGCTGGACGTATCCATTCGTGCACAGGTTCTGAACCTCTTAAAGAAGTTCCAGAGAGAAAGAGGACTTACATATCTCTTTATCGCACATGACCTGTCTATCGTACGTTTCATCAGTGATAGAATCGTAGTTATTTATAAGGGAAGAATCATGGAAATTGCTGAGTCAGAAGAACTCTTCGCATATCCTCTTCATCCTTACACAAAGTCACTTATTTCAGCAATTCCTGTACCGGATCCTATGATCGAGAAGAACAAGAAACTTCTTGTTTATGATGCATCAATGCATGATTATTCCGTAGATCAGCCTGAACTGGTTGACCTTGGAAACGGCCATATGGTATTTGGTAACAAGGCAGAGATTGAAGAATATAAGAAGATTCGCTTCGGCGGTGAAAACTAATTAAAATAAAGACCTAATCGCATAATGCGGTTAGGTCTTTGTTAGATAAGGGAAAAATGAAAGAAAAAGTAAAAGACGTAGATGAAAAAATATCTCCCATCAGAATTGTGCTGTTTGTAATTGTCTTTGCTGTTGCCATCGGAGCAATAAGCTTTGGCGTTTACAGAATTGGTTACAAGGCTCCGGGCTACTATTCGGTTACCGAAATTACGGATGACGAAGCAGTAATGTACGGAAACGACTACGAGCTGGTAAATTACTTTGGTGGAAACAGTAATCAGATTAAGGCTGCAATGAACGAGCTCAGCGAACTGTACAGCAGCACCTTAAAGCGAGCATATAAGCTTACAGACCCTGTAAATGAGTATAAGGGCTACGTTAATCTTGCAACAATCAATAAAAATCCCGGACAGCCTCAGAAGGTGAGTGAAGAACTCTTCAAAATGCTTCGAGATGCAGACAATCGTACAAACAGACAGTACTACAGCCTTTATGCAGGAGCTCTGTATGCACACTGGAATTCTATATTATACCTTTCGGATGCCCTCGAATATGATCCGCTTGTGAATGCTGATGAGCAGGAAAGAATAAAGGCATTAGCCGAGGAGACTAAAAAGAGTTCTGCAGTTACACTTACATTTGACGAAGCAAATAGTACGGTTACT
>JAKSRZ010000033.1 GCA_024403375.1 Lachnospiraceae bacterium | reverse complement strand
GATAGGACGTGTAAGACCATGAATCTTAATATCCATCTGAATAGCTGTGATACCTGTGTCTGTACCTGTTACCTTGAAATCCATGTCGCCGAAGAAATCTTCAAGGCCCTGAATATCAGTAAGGAGTACGTAATCATCGTCTGTCTCACCTGTTACGAGACCACATGAAATGCCGGCAACCATCTTCTTAATGGGAACACCTGCAGCCATAAGTGACATACAGCTTGCGCATGTGGAAGCCATTGATGTGGAACCGTTGGACTCAAATGTTTCGGATACGGCACGAATAGCATAAGGGAACTCTTCCTCAGAAGGAAGAACAGGGAGAAGTGCTCTCTCTGCAAGGGCACCGTGGCCGATTTCACGACGTCCGGGGCCTCTGGAAACCTTTGTTTCACCTACAGAATATGCAGGGAAATTATAGTGATGCATATAACGCTTGCATGTCTCGTTCTCATCAAGACCATCAAGCTTCTGAGCCTCTGCAAGAGGTGCAAGTGTAACAACGTCACAAATCTGTGTCTGTCCTCTTGTGAACATAGCAGAACCATGTACTCTGGGCACGATATCCACTTCAGCTGCAAGAGGTCTGATCTGTGTAATAGCACGACCGTCAGGACGCTTCTGATCCTTAAGAATCATCTTACGAACTGTCTTCTTCTCGTACTGATAAACAGCTTCATCAATAAGAGCTAACCACTCTTCCTTATCTGCAAATACTTCTGCAAGCTTGTCCTTAAGGTTTCTGATTCTCTCCTCACGAACCTGCTTCTCGGGAGCAAACATAACTACTTCCATCTCTGCGGGAGGAACCTGCTCCTTGATTGCTGCAAAAAGTTCTTCAGGAATAGCACAGCTTGTATACTCGTGCTTAGGCTTGCCGCACTCTGCAACGATCTTGTCGATGAACTCGATAACCTGCTTGTTTACTGCATCTGCAGCATAAATTGCCTCGATCATCTTTGCTTCGGGAATTTCGTTTGCACCGGCCTCAATCATGATAACCTTATCACGTGTGGAAGCTACTGTAAGCTTAAGGTCAGAAACAGCAACCTGTGCTGAATTAGGGTTAATAACGAATTCACCGTTGATAAGTCCGACCTGTGTTGTTGCACAAGGACCATCAAAAGGAATGTCGGAAATAGCAACTGCAATTGCGGAACCGAGCATTGCTGTAAGCTCAGGTGCACACTCAGGATCAACTGACATAACGAGGTTGTTAAGTGTAACATCGTTACGATAATCCTTAGGGAAAAGAGGTCTCATAGGACGATCGATAACACGGCTTGTGAGAATTGCGTTCTCTGTAGGCTTGCCCTCACGTCTTGTGAATCCTCCGGGAATCTTACCTACTGCGTAGAGTTTCTCTTCGTACTCAACGCTTAAAGGGAAGAAATCAATACCGTCTCTGGGCTTTTCGGAAGCTGTTGCTGTTGAAAGAACCGTTGTATCACCGTAATGAATAAATGCTGCACCGTTAGCCTGCTTAGCCACACGATCAACATCTACAGTGAGTGTTCTTCCTGCAAGTTCCATTGAAAATGACTTGTAGCTCATTTTTTTCTCCTTTTCTACAAATGAATTGTTTTTAACGGAGTCGCCGAAACGTCTGAAAAACTCATGGACATAAGGACATAAGCTTTTCAGATGTCCCGGATACAGACTCCGCAGTTTTATATACATAGACTGTTGCATTATACTCTTTTTTGCATATATTGGCAAGAAAAAAAGTTCATTCTTTTCGGAATGAACTTTTTCCTTTTCACTACTCAAAGCAGAATGCATCAAAATCAAACTGCGTACCGGGCAAGAATATAAACTCAACTTTTCCCTCACCCGTCAATTTTTCAATTGAACACTGATGTGTTTTCACACCACCCTTAACAGAAAAGCTCTGAATAAACGGCTGACCGTTGTTGGGTGTAAATTGCAGTCTGATAGTCATTTCTTCTAATGGCGTACTGCCCTCTATTTGAATTCTCGAGGCACCCTTCTCTCCAAAATTCATATTATTAAAAGTAAGGCATACATTATTGCCGATTTCTTTGACACTTGTATCAGTAACCTTGAAAGAATCTCCAAGAATGTGATCATAATCGACCGCCTGAAGTCTGGAATAGGCTTTCTCCTGCTTTGTAAATTCAAAGCCCTTCATATGGAACATAGCTTCAACTGCAAAGGATATTGTCATTATTCCTTTTAATCGTTTTGCAAGCTTGAATTTCTGTAGCTTATATACGTTCCAGTCGCAGGGCTGTTTATAAACCAATGTCTGAATAAGTTCAGCTTTTTCATCAGACATATCACCATCATAAAGTCTTACTTCGTATTCAGCATCGCTGAAGGTAAATAAGGTCAGTTCCAGTTCATCTGTTCCTGTGCCAAAGTCCACATTATTGAACACCACACCGCTTTCCCCATGTGGTGCAAAGCATACACCCTTATCATTTCCGCTTCCGACGTCTCCGATAATCTTGGAATTAAGCCCTGCTGACACAAACTTATAGGGACAAATATTCTTTTCTCCCATGCCCTCCACAGAAAGCTCCAACTGAGAAATTATTCGCACCATATCCGTTCCGGACTTTGATGTTGCCCTGAGATACCCTTTGCAGTCACCTTCTGCGGTAATTCTGTACTCGTTTCCGGAAATCTTCTCTATTTTCGCACTATCCAGCTCAATAGCAGCAGAATTTACAACCTTAAGAGTAACATCCTTGTCCGTAGCGTTTTCAGGATAAACATTGATTCTTACAATTCTCTCGTTGTCATCTGCAGTAAAGCATAAAGGCTTTTCCGATACTATTTCAAGCTGCCTTACAGGAACCCTTTCAGAGGTTATTCTCGTAACCGTAACCAAAACGGTATCAGTGCCATTCGGCTCAATCATAGCCATCAGCTTGCCATTAAAAAGCTTTCTGGTATCCGCCTTAAAGCTGTCATAATCTGTTGAGTCACCATTATCCGTTCCCACCAGACTACCGTTTTCTACCTTTACGCAGCAATAATCCATTGCGTTTTCAACAATATTACCGTTAATATCAGCCATGGATATATCAACAAAATAAAGCTGTCTTCCATCCGGTTCAATGGCAATTTTGGCCGAATATGTATCATCGCTTTTCAGCACTCTGTACTGTGCATGATGTTCTACAAAAACAATCGGTCTGTAAGAATCGCCGAAGGTTACGTGTCGGTCTTTTGCAATTTCTTTTCCTGTTTCATCATAAGCAATTGCCAGAAGTTCACCCTTTTCATAGGGTACCTTCCAGGTAGGAACCAGTTCCTTTCCCTGCTCATGATTAATATATTTTCTGCCCAATGATTTACCATTTAAGAAAAGCTCTATTGCCTTTCCGGTTGAGCAGGCACGGACATCAATAAGCTGTCCCTCGTTCCAGTTCCAATATGGATAAAGATGCACAAAAGGATTTTCTTCCTCTGTAGTCCACTCTGCCATAAAGCAATAATACTGATCCTTCGGGAAGCCTGCTGTATCAATCTGTCCGAAGTAGGAATTTTTGTAGCTGTAAGGTGTAGGTTCTCCAATATAATCAAAACCGCTCCAAAGGAACTGACCAAGGGAGAACTCAATATCTCGGTCCAGGTATACACAGCTTTCAACATTTCTTGCTCCCCAGCTGGTGGTGGAGTTTCCTATTGACGAACACTGGCCGTCTTCATCAGCCATTATCGATTCCTCAATAGGGAAATGATATACACCACGGCTCGTAACCATGGATGAGGTTTCACTGCCATAGATAATCCAGTCAGGATGTTCTTCGTGCTGCTTACGATACAGTCTTTCAGCATAATTATAGCCTGCAACTCCCATAACTGCGGTACAGTTTCTTGCCTTTTCCCACTCCATAAAGTTGGAGCCGATAGTAGGCTTTGATGTGCCATAGGGATCATGAATAAGAAGGTTTGCCACAAGATGCTTTGTAATGGGCACACCCTTATCCCCGTTAACTGTGTCGGGAATTTCGTTTCCGATGGACCACATAATATTAGAAACATGATTTCTGTCTCGTCTTATCCAGGAGGCCACATCTCTTGATGACCACTGTGGGAAGAACCTTGCATAGTCGTATGTGGTAATTGTCATCTCCCACATGTCGAAGGCTTCATTGTCCACCAGAATACCCATTTCATCACAAAGCTCCATCACCTTGGGATCAGGCATATTATGGCTTGTTCTTAGTGCATTGACTCCCATTTTTTTCAAAATGCGGAATTTACGCTTCATGGCATCCTTGTTAAAGGCCGCACCCAAAGCACCCAGGTCATGATGCTCGCACACGCCATTAAGCTTAATATTTTTGCCGTTTAGAATCAGTCCATTATTAAGGTCGTACTGAATAGTCTTAAATCCGACCTTATATGATATGGAATCCAATATTTCCGGAGAGCTCTGATCGGTGCCCACATAAAACAGTCCTGTAAATAATGTGTATAGTCTTGGATTCTCAATATCCCATATATCAGGCTGGTGCACTGTTGCAGAAAGCTTATAAAGGCCACGATTCTTGTACTCTTCATGGAAATCCGGCTCTCTGTAGCCCTCCAGCTCCTCAAATTCCACTTTCTTTTTTGCAGTCTCAAAACGTTCTGCAAAAATGTCCTCAACCACGCCTGCATATTCGGCTTCTCCAAGAAGAATTTTTCGTCCGGTATCCGAAATAAGTGTGCAGGCAGGCTTAATCATCTGCACCTTTTTTGGTCTTTCATCCTCAAGGAAAGGCAAATAAGCCTCAATCTCAATATCAAGCTGAAAGTCACCATTTCCCAAAGGAGTAATGTTTACATATGACCCATCCTCCGGAAGGTAAAAAGCATCCTTCTCAATGTAGTGCACATCTCTGAAAATGCCTGCACCGGAATACCATCTCGAATTAGGTGCCTCATGGCGTACATGAACCATTACCTTGTTGGTTCCTTCCACCAGCTGTTCGGTAATCTCAAAGCAGAAGGTTGAATATCCATATTTCCACTCTCCAACCTTCACATCGTTTACATAGACCTCACTGTCCATATAGACGCCGTCGAACCTCAAAAATGTGTGTGCCGCCTTCTCATTTACCGTAAATTCTTTATAGTACCAACCGGCTGAAGTTTCATACAGATTTTTCGAATCTCCGATAAGCCAGTCATGAGGTATTTTCACCTCCGAAAAAGACGCCAAAAGGCCACTTACCTCTTGGTAAGTGGCCCTAATATCTGTTTTTAAGAATTTCCATGAATCATTAAAAACTTTATTCATTCTCTTCCTCTCCATACGGGAAATTATGTAAAAGAACTGCGTTATCAGGGTAGAAGCAAAGCACTTCCTGACCGCCGATTTTCGTACTTGTGAAATGTCTGCCGTCCTTATCTTCATAAGGAATTCTGAACTGCTCCAGATCAAACATTTTATTCTCTACAACAATCTGAAGGCACTCAGCACAAACTTCATCAATGCCCTCTGAAACAGTCACGTACTTAAGACATTCTGTCATAATGTTGTAAAGATCGGGAAGACTCTTTGACTTGTATTTATCAAAGATCTTATTGAGAACAAGTCTCTGTCTGTAGGTACGGCCGTAGTCGGCATAAAGTCCGTTGGCTGTATTAACCTTTCTTACTCGGCAATATCCAAGAACCTGTGAACCCGTCATTCTCTGGCTGCCTGCAACCACATTTCTCTGTTCCGGTTTGGAAATATAGTCGGTTCTGTTAAGGTACTCTGCTTCCTCCTGAGTAAGAGAAATGTCGAGACCACCTAATCTGTCGACAATCTTTTCAAAGCCCTCATACTGTACAATTACATAGCCATCAATCTTAAGTCCGAAGTTCTTTTCCAATGTCTGCACAAGGAGAGGTGCTCCACCAAGTGAATATGCAGCATTAAGCTTATTGTCATCATGGCCGGGAATTTCCACATAAAGGTCTCTCATAAAGCTTACAAGCTTAACGGGGCCACCATCCTTATCCAGGGAAGCCACCATCATACTGTCGGAACGGCCTCTGAAGTCATGATAATAATTTTCTTCTCCAATAAGCAGAACGTTTATTACAGAATTATCTTCCTTGAAAACAGGTGAATCATCCTCTGGTGCAGGAGTTAATGTTGCACCGGGTTCCGGAGTGACTTCTGTTTCTGTAGGCTGATTTGTAGTACCGGGAGTAGGTTCTTTCTTGTCATGATTAACAAAGCCTTCTCCTAACTCATCGTCACCGATTTGTCTTACATCATCAGGATTTTCGGTTTTCGTCTGACCAATAACAAATTTTGCGGCAGCTCTCGTCAGAATTCTCTGTCCGGGTCTTGTAAACAACAGAAATGCTCCAAGAAGGACAAGGAAAAGAAGAATTCCTATAACTATCTTAAGCCACTTCGGCACTCCGCCGGCCTTTTCTTCCTGAGGATCATCGTCACCGTCATCCCCTTCTTCTTCATCCAAGAGTTCTGCAAAGCTCGGTCCGAGATGTCTTTCAACCTGTTCTGCCAATGCGGCATTTACGTCATCAAACATAGTATCCAGCTGATTAACCGGTTCTTCGTCATCATCGTCATCGCCAAAATCCAGGCTGCTGAAGTCCAATACCGGCACATCTTCAGTAGCTTCCGAAGGAGTTTCTTCCGTTACTGCTGAAACCTCTTCCTTCGCAGTATCTTCTTTTGCTTCTTCTGCATTTTCTTCTGTTTCAAGTTTTTTTGCTGTCTCTTCAGCTACTTCAAGCACCTCAGCATCATCCGCTTCACTTGCCTTCATAACTGTTTCAACCGCATTATCCATGGCCTTCGCAGCTTCTGCTTCTATTACTTCATCAATCTCCTTGCTGAGATTTTCAGAAAGCTGTGAAAAATCAAAATCATTACCCATATTTTCCTCTTACACGCTCAGAATATTATTCGAGCCTTACAATATTTCAAGAAGCTTTTCAAGGAACTTATACACTCTTACAGCCGATTCAAGTCCCAACTGTTCATTGGGGCTGTGCACATCCTTCATATCGGGACCTATAGAGATGATATCAAGCTCATTATCAGCTTCATAGAGAAGTCCGCACTCGAGTCCGGCATGCATAACCTCCACGCGGGGTTCTCTGTTGTACTCTTCTCTGAATAAATTAATATAGCAATCACGCAGGTAGGAATCTTTACGATATTCCCATGCGGGATATTCACCCTCGGTTTCGGAATCCGCACCAAGAAGTCCTGCCAGATATGCCAGTTTTTCGCTCATGTACTTCTTAACGGTAGATACCGAACTTCTTAAAGAAAATCTTATGTTTGCTTCATCTTCTGTAGTG
Organism: Lachnospiraceae bacterium; assembly: GCA_024403375.1. GTDB lineage: Bacteria > Bacillota > Clostridia > Lachnospirales > Lachnospiraceae > RGIG3528. Next base: position 17,720 of record JAKSRZ010000033.1, on the reverse strand, counting down.
CTGATAACGCCCAGATTAAGGGAGCTTTCAACAAGTCCCGGGACGTCAGAACTCATACGCTGAACGCCATATGGGCACTGTACGAGGAAATACAGAAGTTTCTCAAAGCAGACGGGAGTAAGGCATGAAAGTTCCTCTTCCTCTGAATCCATCCGGCTGCATGAAACAAGCAACCCGGGTTCGCGGCCCGATGATTCGTTTCTTAAAACAGCATTTATGCTGTCAACAGAGCTTATCACTGCTTCAGGAGTAAATTCTGAAACTATAATTGCCTCACACTCACGGGTTATGGCATTATCTAACTTACCGCCATGAATGTCAAGTAAGAAATAATCCACAGACTCTCTGAGCATAAAAAGCACTCTTCCCATAAGCTTATTGGCATTAAGGCGATTCTTGTTTATTTCCACACCTGAATGTCCGCCAATGAGTCCGGAAATTTTGACACTATATACATTACCTGAAGCCACTGCCCTTTCAAGTCTGAAGGATACATCCTGGCGCAAACCGCCGGCACAACCTGCGAAGCACCAGCCCTCTTCTTCGGAATCAATGTTTATAAGTTTCTTTGCCTTAAGAAGCGATTTGTCCAGATCCTTTGCTCCATACATTCCGGTTTCTTCATCGGTAGTCATAAGAAGCTCAAGTTCCGGATGAGGTGCCTCTGTATCCATAAGTGACATCATGTATGCGATGGCAATACCGTCATCTCCGCCCAGAGTGGTTCCTCTTGCACGGAGTACACCGTCTTCAACATAAATATCCAAAGGATCTGTTTCAAAGTCATGGTCTGAGTCGGAAGACTTTTCACATACCATATCAAGGTGTCCCTGAATCATTACCATGTCTTTATTTTCAAAGCCCTTTGTTGCAGGAACTCTGATAATAAGGTTGTTGGAAGCATCCTGATAAGTATTGAGTCCTCTTTCTTCCGCAAATTTCTTTACGTAATCTGAAATAGCCTTTGTGTTTCCTGAACCGTGAGGAATTTTTGTAAGCTGCTCAAAATTATAAAGGACTTTTTTGTAATCATATTGCTCAGTAATGTAACTCATTGCCTTTTACCTCTTACCCGTAGCTATTATAAAAAGGTTTCAATTTAATTCTTAAATGAATGGATAGGTGCCGGAATTCTTCCTGCTCTGCTTACAAATGCAGAACAATCAAAAGAGTTCACCGGCATTATAGGTGCATAGCCGAGGAGGCCGCCGAATTCAACAGTATCCCCCACGCCCTTACCAATAACGGGAATAAGTCTCACCGCTGTTGTTTTTGCATTAATCATACCAATTGCCATTTCATCGGCAATTATACCTGACAATGTTGAAGCTTTTGTGTCTCCGGGTACAGCAATCATGTCAAGACCTACGGAGCATACACAGGTCATAGCCTCAAGCTTTTCAAGAGTAAGTGCACCGGCATTAACGGCATCAATCATACCCTGATCCTCCGAAACAGGAATGAATGCTCCTGAAAGGCCGCCTACATAGGAGGAAGCCATTACTCCGCCCTTTTTAACCTGGTCATTCAGAAGAGCAAGTGCTGCAGTCGTGCCGGGAGCACCGGGATGCTCAAGTCCGATTTCTTTAAGTATGTCTGCAACTGAGTCGCCGATTGCAGGTGTAGGTGCCAGAGAAAGATCCACAATGCCGAAAGGAATATCCAGCATTTTTGAGGCTTCCTTTGCCACAAGCTGACCCACACGGGTAATCTTAAATGCAGTTTTCTTTATAGTTTCGCAAAGCACTTCGAAGCTCTCTCCGCGAACCTGTTCAAGTGCTTTCTTTACAACGCCGGGGCCGCTGACACCTACATTGATAATGGCATCTGCTTCAGTAACGCCATGGAATGCTCCTGCCATGAAGGGGTTATCATCCGGTGCATTACAGAAAATAACAAGCTTTGCACATCCAAGGCAGGAATCTTCCTTTGTTGCTTCAGCTGTTTCTTTAATAATGTGACCAAGCATTTCAACAGCGTCCATATCAATGCCTGTCTTTGTAGAGCCAACGTTAATTGAGCTGCAAAGAAGTGATGTGGTAGAAAGTGCTTCAGGGATAGACAAAATAAGGTTTTTATCTGCCTGTGTCATGCCCTTGCTTACCAGTGCGGAATATCCGCCAAGGAAGTTTACTCCCACAGTATGTGCAGCTCTGTCCAATGTCTTTGCTATTTTCACAAAGTCACCGGGTGTTTTGCAGCAGGCACCGCCAACCAGGGCAATAGGTGTTACACTGATTCTCTTATTAACAATGGGAATCTGGAACTCCTTCTCTATTTTTTCACCTGTTGCAACAAGATTTCCTGCAAGACGAGTTATCTTTTCATAAATTCGCTCGCAGCATCTGTCAAGATCAGAATCGATACAGTCCAAAAGGCTGATACCCATTGTAATAGTACGGACATCAAGCTTCGCGTCCTGAATCATATTATTTGTTTCAATTATTTCCGCGCGGTTAATCATCTCTCGTCCTTCTTAAATTCTGTGCATCATGTCAAAAATGTCTTCTCTCTGAATTCTGATAACAAGTCCCATTGTCTCGCCGAGCTTCTCAAGCTCCTCAGCAATTACAAGGAAGTCCTTCTCGCAGCTCTTTAAGTCAACTATCATAACCATGTTGAAGAACTCCTGCAGGATTGTCTGGGAAATGTCCAGAATGTTGATGTTGTTGTCTGCCAGATAGGTACATGTCTTGGCAATAATACCTACACAGTCTTTTCCGACTACAGTGATAACTGCTCTTTTCATTTTAGTTCTCTCTTTCTTATGTTTTAGCGAAAACGATGTTTCGCTTAATAATTCAGTTCTGCCACAAAGGAAGGGGTAAATCGCGGAGCCACATGAATTTCAGGTCGTTTATCCTCGTTAACCTTCATATTCACCTCTGCCTTCACAGTTTCAAAAGCCAGTTCAGGGAAGTTGTTCTCTTCGCTTAAGTGGGCCAGTATCACATGCTTCACTTTTTTATCATAATCGTTGCAGAGCTTCACAAGAAGCCTTGCACAGTCATCATTTGATAAGTGCCCCAGCTCGCTTTTAATTCGCTGTTTAAGCGGATACGGATACGGTCCCACCTCCAGCATATTTATATCATGATTAGACTCTAGATACAGCAATTCGGAATTGGACAGATGATTGATTATGTTATCATCAAAAAATCCCAGGTCCGTTGCGAAGCCCACCTTATGTCCGTCCTTTTCGAAGGTATAAGCACACGGATCGCAGGCATCATGAGATATTCTGAAGGGAGTGACTTTAATGTCTCCCACATAAACGCTTTCTTCAGGCTTAACATGATTAAGTAAGGTGAACTGAACCTCTCCGATCCTGTTCTTTCCGTATAAGCATTCCGTCAACGTCCCCTTTGTGCCGTATATTGAAATGCCGTACTTTCTTGCCAGTACTCCTATACTTTTTATGTGATCACTGTGCTCATGCGTAACGAATATGGCCGAGATTTCTTCAATTCTCTCACCGATTTCGCATAAGCCCTCGGATATTCTTTTCCCTGCTATTCCCGCGTCTACAAGAATCTTTGTTTTTCCATCGGAAACGAATACACAGTTGCCGTTACTGCCCGAGGAAAGGCTGCATATTTTTAAACCCATTTTAATACTAACGAATCCCCGTCTTTAATGTAATCAGAGAAACTTGCCTCTTTTCCGTTAATTTGTGTAAGTACGCTTGAACCGGAAGGATTCTGTATATCAAAGGGATAAAAATCAAGGACGTCCACGAATCTGTACTCTGTCTTACCGGACATGAAAATCGCGGTTCCGTTTACTATTACGGTAATGGTTACAGGTAAATCATCCTTAACCGGTGCTTCTTCCTCGATTTCTTCCGCCGTTTCCTCCTTTACAGGCTCAGCATTCTCCCTCGGTTCAGTTTCCACTTTGAAGTTCTCATAAACCTTTGTGTCAGCGTCCGCAGGCTCATTGTTCACATACATTCCTTCCTTGTACGGAATGTCCATAAACTCAAGAATCTGTTTTAATGTATAGTAGTCAAGCAGTTCCAGTCTGTCACCTGACTTTATGTCATAATAGCCCGAAACCAACTCACCATTTGCGCTTATAAATTTAGGACATATTACGATTTTGCCGTTAACATTGAATTTAATCTCACCACGATTATATTCAGGGAGCCTGTTTACCTCCATTGTTGCCATAGGACCGATTGTTGATTCCTTGATAACAATATCATCATTAGGCTCAATAATGGAATTGGCCGAAGCTTCTCGTCCATTAACGGTTATTACTGCTGCTTCTCCCGCTTCTCCGCGCACCATTCGTGCCATACCGTTCAAGGTAAATTCCAATGCAGGACCTCTTCTTGGGAAAAGCTTGTCCTTAGGGAAACCTGCGGCAATAGTTGCATCTATTACCGTAAGCTTATTATTATCATAAAGCTTAACAGAATCACCGTTAAGATTTACAAATACAAAGTTATTCTTCTTCTCGTAATAATTTAAGCAAATACCTATAGGAGTTACAAATTCTGGTGTTCTCTTATAAGTCGAATCAGGATAATTCACGAAGGATAATACCTCTTCTCCTCGAAGGGCAACTCTTTCCTTAGGGATTCCCAACTCCTTTGCCAGTGCCTCGGTAAAGCCCGGAAGCTTTCCGCCGCCACCTACCACAAATACTGCACTTACCGGCTTTCCTCCGTTAAGTTCAATTATTTTAGCCGCAATATCGGTAGTGTTCTCTTTAATTTTGTCAGCAAGTTCAGCTCTGACCGCAGCAGGAGTGGTAGTCTGTTTAAGTCCCATAATATCCTTGTAGACAATAGACTTCTTTTTAGAACCTGCTTCAAGCTTAATAGCTTCTGCTGAATTAAAATCAACAAGATGATTTGCCGCAATCACTTCCGTAAAGCTGTCTCCCGCCTTAGGAATCATGCCGTAAGCAATAATGCTTCCATCCTTGGTAATTGAAATATCGCTTGTTCCGGCTCCCACATCCACAAGAGCTATGTTCAGCAGTCTGAACTTCTCCGGAATGGCAACAATAATTGCCGCAATAGGCTCCAGAGTAAGGCTTGTAACCTTAAGTCCCGCCTTATCTACAGTCGTGTAAAGTCCCTCAATAACTTCATCCGGAAGGAATGTGGCAAGCACATCAGCTCCGACTCTTGATGCTTTATGATCTGTAAGATTCATAATCTGAAAGTCATTAAGATAATATCTGACAACAGAATATGCCACGCAGTAATAATTATTTTCGTCATCGGCAGCCTTGCTTCTCTTTATTTCAGTATAGGCTTTTTCAACGCCCTTAAGTTCCAGTGCTCTGACATCTTCATCAGTAACAATCTGATCCTCGGAAAACTCCTCATCCACGTGAACTGTCACAGTTTTAAGCACTCGTCCTGCAGCTGCAATACATACGTTATCCAGCTTTTTTCCATCAAGCTGATTTTCCAAGGAGCGTTTTACGCTCTTTATCGTTTCTGCAACCTTCGCAATATCATGAATCTGTCCGTCCATCATGGCACGGGTTTCATGCTCTTTTACTTCCTGAGCGACTACAGTAAAATCATTTTCATTCTTTTTATAACCAACTGTACCTACTACAGTTCTGGTTCCGATATCAAGGCCGAAAACAAGTTGTTCTGTTCCTGTCATGTTAGACTCCTTCATGCATATTTTCGTATCATATTAGTTTATTATTTTTTTGCTATACAGTCAAGCAAAGTATTCAATCGGCTTATTGCTTTGTCACCGCCGTCGCTGCATCCGTCACCGTTATCTATTACGAATCCGCACTTTTCGCGGAATTGTTCTTCAGAAAGCTGATTTTTCAGCAGTGTATTGATTTTTTCGTCGGTATATCCTCTGGATGCTTTCATTCGTCTTATTCTGTCATCAATGGGTGCATATATGTACCACACTTCATCGCAGACTGAATCCATCCCCGCTTCCAGTAGTAAGGCCGCCTCGATAAGGACAATCTTCTTCTTTGTCTTGTTGATGGTAGCCTTGGAATGTTTTATGACATTGGGATGGGTTATCTCATTAAGTCTTGCGAAGCCCTTCTCAGATTCCGCCGCAGCTTTTGTTAACAGTGGTCTTGAAATAACATCTGAGCCCTCCTGAAGGATGCCTTTTCCGTATTCTTTGATAAGAGCCCTATAATTAACTCCGCCCGGTTCCATCAGTGTGTGTGCCACTTCGTCACAGTGTATAAACTCGCAATCGAACTCGGAAAGGACTTTATCTACAATCGTAGACTTTCCTGATCCCGCACCACCGGTAATTCCAATAACAATCTTTCCTCTGTTCTTTTCCTTAAAATTATCAATGGGCATCATCCCAATTATCTCCCACACCTGTAGATACCGAAAGAGGTACCCTGAGTATCGCTGCCGCCGACATTTCTCTTTCAAGGATTTCCTTAACCTTGTCCAGCTCATCCTTCACAGCTTCCACCAACAGTTCATCATGAACCTGAAGAAGCAGCTTACTCTTCAGTCCTTCCTGTCTGAATGCCTTATAAACATTCACAAGTGCTATTTTCATTATGTCCGCAGCTGTTCCCTGTATCGGAGAATTCATTGCAATACGTTCAGCCGCTGCTCTGATCATAAACTTCTTATCATTAATATCCGTAATAGGGCGTCTTCTTCCAAAAAGAGTGACGGAGTATCCTTTCTTTCTTGCTTCATCAACAAGACCATCAAGATAATTCTTTATACTTGGATAGGTTTCAAAGTACTGTGCAATGTATGCCTCTGCTTCTTTCCTTGAAACATTTATTTCAGCTCCCAGTCCGAAGGAACTCATTCCGTAAATAATACCGAAGTTAACTGCCTTCGCATTACTTCTCATTCTTGGAGTCACTTCCTCCATGGGCACATTAAACACCTTTGAAGCAGTTGTGGCATGAATATCTTTACCGGAATTATAAGCCTCAATAAGACTCTCGTCCTCCGACATATGTGCAAGAAGCCTTAACTCAATCTGGGAATAGTCTGCATCCACAAAAATACAGCCCTCTGCAGGTACAAACATCTTTCTTATTTCACGGCCCATCTCCATTCGGATAGGTATATTCTGAAGGTTCGGCTCTGTACTCGACAATCTTCCGGTTGCTGTAACAGTCTGATTAAAGCAAGTATGAATTCTTCCGTCCTCACGGATGAAACCTCCCATGCCATCTGCATATGTTCCCTTAAGCTTTGCACATGTTCTGTATTTAAGCACAAGGTCAACTATCGGATCCTCACTTCTCAGTTTTTCAAGCACATCTGCAGAAGTAGAATATCCTGTTTTTGTAAGTTTTCCGCCCGGAAGCTTCAGTTTTTCAAATAAAATCTCTCCAAGTTGTTTTGGCGAATTAATATTGAATTCCTGTCCCGCAAACTTATAAATTTCCGTCTCAAGGCTCTTCATTTCCACAAGAAGCTTGCTGCCATATATATTCAGAGCTTCCCTGTCCACCCTGACACCGTTAATCTCCATTTCACGGAGAGCATAAATCAAAGGCAGCTCCACATCAGTATATAAGCTGTACATGCCCTTTCCCTTAAGTTCGGCAACAATGGGTTCATATGAATAAGCAGCAACGTGGGCATAATCCGATAAAAGGCCTACTGCCTTTCCTCTTACTTCTCCCAGCATGTCAAATTCCAGAATTGCATCATTTAATGACTGCTTTCCAAGTACTTCCTTTTCCTCAGGGATCATGGCATACAGAAGATCTCTTGCCACATCCGGTGCCGTGTAAGAGTATTTGTCCGGATTAAGCAGATACATTCCCACTGCAAGGTCTGAAACCTGCCCGCGGTTTTCCTCCTTAAAAAGCTCAGACACAGGCTTTATATCATAGCCACATAATGTAAAACCCTTTTCCAGCAACGAATTTATTCTCTCAAACACTACATCCGAAGTAAGGAATCCTTCCGGGATTATGCATGCTGATTTTCCTGCCCCCTCAAGGCATACCGCAGAAACAATGTATGAAAAACCATCTTTGCCAATTTCTCCTGCGAAAGCCATACCAATGTTCTGAGGTTTTTCCTTAGCAAGCTCCGAAAAGAACACCTCACAAGTCTCAAGATCATCGATTACAGCCACCTCACCTTTAACCGGAAGAACGGGATTGTCTGCTTTCTTAGATGTTTCTCCGGCCGTAGCCACGGTTTCGCCGGAGAACTTTCCAAGCAAAGACTTCATCTCATATTCCTTTACAAGTGCATACGCTTCGGCTGTGTATATATTAGGCTGCAGAGCTTCCTCAAAAGTAAAATCCAACTCACAATCAGTCTTTATTGTTGCCAACCATCTGCAGAAGTACGCATCTTCTTTTCCTACAGCCAGTTTGTCCCCTGTTTTTCCCTTTATTTCGGCTAAATGCTCGTAAATACCATCAATATTCTTGTACTGCTGCAAAAGCTTTGTGGCAGTAACCTTTCCTATTCCCTCAACGCCCTTATAATTATCGGAGCTGTCCCCCATAAGAGCCTTAAGATCGATAACCTGAGAAGGATCCTCCAGCTCGAATTCTTCAGTAAAGGCTTCTCTTGTATACGTCTTAATTACCGTTTTCCCTTTAGATGTGGACGGAATTCTTACAACAATATTGTCCGACGCAAGCTGCAGCAAGTCCTTGTCTCCGGATATTACGGTAGCTGCCATTCCCTTTGCTTCCGCCCGTTTTGCCAAAGTGCCGATAATATCATCTGCCTCATATCCGGCCTTTTCCATTACAAGCACATTCATTGCCTTAAGGAACTCTTTAAGCAGAGGGAACTGTGAAGCAAGATTCTCCTCCATAGGTCCACGCTGTCCCTTATAATCTGCAAATGCCTCATGTCTGAAGGTTTTTGCATGAACATCAAAAGCAACCGCAAGATATTCCGGCTTCTCTTCGTCCAGTATTTTTGTCATAATATTAAGAAATCCAAGAACCGCATTTGTATGTGCGCCCTTGGACGTGGTCAAGTCAGGAAGTCCGAAATATGCACGATTTGCAATACTGTTTCCATCAATCAGAACTATTTTCCCCATAATAACATCTCCCTGATATCTGCATTTATAAAGAAAGCTATAATAACACCAATAAGAACAGCCGTTGTAATGATTTCAACAATCAGCGTAATGTTATGTCTTTTAACATAGTTATACTCTTCCTCACTTTTTTTAAGCAGGTCCTTGATATCTGTTCTTATTCCTTCATCGTCATCATTATCTTCCAGGAACTTGAAGGCAGAAGCAAACATATAGGTCGCTTCCAGCTCCTCCATGCACTCTTTGCACTTCTTGACATGCAAAACAAGAAGATGTTCGTCTTCCAGGCTGAGTTTTTCCTCAATGTAGTCGCCAAACGTCTTCTGGTATTCTTTACAAGTCTTTTCTTTATTCTCAAAGTACTTTTTCAAGCTCTTCTTTTCCATGCTCTCAATTATAAATTCCTACACTGGTATTTGCAAGCAATAAGAAATATTTTGCTAAAAAAAACATTGTATTTTAAGAGGCATTATGATAAGATATGCCGTGTTGCTGGTGTGGCGGAATGGCAGACGCAGCAGACTCAAAATCTGCCGGGGGCAACTTCGTGCGGGTTCAAGTCCCGCCACCAGCACTTTTTTATTTCTTTCTGAAAAGGAGGCACTATGGAAATTTTACTCAGAAATCTTACCGAAGATTACGTAATTCTTTTATTTGATCGTATAGCAGACACCATCGACTGTTGCAAATGCCAGCAGTGCCGCCTTGATGTTTGCTCCTATACCCTCAATCGTCTTGCTCCGAAATATGTGGTTTCCACTCAGGGCGAACTTATGAGCAAGCTTTGTGAATTCGATGCTCAGTTTGAAACAAATGTTATGACAGAGCTTACAAAAGCTGCTGCTGTTATCAAAAAGTTTCCCCGTCATAAGCTTGGAGAAGACGGAAAGCCCGTTAATATGTAAATTAACCCGCGCTATGCGGTTTTTATTATTTCTCATCCAAACAAAAGAGTCATTTCGACTCTTGCTTTTTGTCCCACAATCCTTTTTTCTTAAGTTCCACATATTCTGCATACGCCTTTTCAAGAATCTGCTTCTCATTAGCAAATTTAAGCAGATGATATGCTTCATGGTACTTGTAAAAACCGGAATCCATAAAGAACTCTTCACGTTGCGGTTTGCTGTAATAGCTTTCAGACGACATAAGATACCAATGCACGTCCTTTGACACAATATCATGTTGTGCCGTGAAGGTGTAGGTACTCTTTCCGACGTAAGAAATAATCTTTCCGTCCGCACCACTTTCTTCTTTCACTTCACGGAGTGCAGTCTGCTCGTGTTCTTCGCCCGGTTCAACGGTTCCCTTTGGGAGCACCCAGCCTTCGTACCTGTTTTTGTAGTTCTTGTACAATAACAGTATCTTTCCTCTGAAAATAACAACACCGCCACAGCTAGTTGCTTCTGACATTGCAATCCTCCCGTAGCAAATGTAAATTTGATAAGAGTATAACCTTTTACATTTCTTTTTGCAACATCAAACTACTCAACACCTCTTCGGAAATGTCCGCGAGTATAGTCTCCCTTCAACATTTCTCCTGAAAAATAGGCTTCAAGTACTCTCTTTACCTCATTCCTTTCTTCCAAAGTAAATGATATGATATGGCCTCTTACTTCCATTTCATCAAGCTCTCTGCAACCTATCAAGGAATAAACTTTCGAGTTATATATAGTGTTTATACATGAGGGGCAATTGGTTCTGACCGGGAATTCGGCTCCTGTTCCGTCTTTAAGTACAAGAGCTCCCCTGTCACTTAAGTGATTTTTTCTGCAACCAATATTATTGTCGCAAAGACACTGTGCTGTATGCATTACTTTTGTTCGTTCATAAATAATAAAATCACAGTCGTCTGTTTCCATTTCTTTAAGTTCGCGGAAATTCAGTTCAAGTGACACAGTATATCTGTCAATTCCGAATCTGTCATACAATGTCTTTTTTGCCATGGAATTGGTAACATAAACCGCCTCTGAAATGCGATACTCGCAGTCCTTATGCTTCTCCCTTAAAAACTCCAGCTCATCAATGGAATTTGCCACAAATCTGATACTCTCTTCAGGTAGTTCGCGTTCATAGCGTTCCCGTTCTTTAAGTCTGAAAATACGTGGTAAAACAAGAAAAGTCTTTTTGCCGGCAGCTTCTGCTTTCCTGTACATTTCCAGCTGCTCGCTTATTTTGATTTCCTGTGCATCAATATAAACGCAATCAATTTCGTCAAATGTCAGCACTTCATCAAGCTGAGCATCATCCGTTACAGAAACGATTAGTTCCCTTTCATCCGCTTTTGGAGCAGGATTTTGGGTCTCCCTGAAGCTGTGAGATTCCTCTGCAGCTTTTCTTCCTTTAGCTTTAAGTATCTCTTCGATCAGGCCTGCAAAGGCATCTCTTCTTATCTTCTTTATTGCTCCTACAGGAATAAACGCATTACCTGTTACACTGACTGTAAGGCTTTCAAAATCGAACTCAGCCTCACCTGTTTTAAGCAGTACCTCTCGTACCGCCTCTTCTGTCATAGGTCTTGAGCTGGCTTCCTGCACCGTGTCGCCATAGGCTGTAAAGCTTGTACCCTCAAAAGACACCGATAAATATGATGTTTCTCCCACCTTACCATAAAAAATACCGCTTATGCCGCCCTTCGCTTCCTTCTTCAAGTATCTCTCTTCCAGCGAATTATACAGCTGCGTGTTCTTTGTTCTGAAAACCTCGCTGCCCTTTGCCAGTTTTAATGTCTTTGAAGCATTTACTTCATAGAGTCTGTCCTTTGAGCGTCTCAGATTTTCAGCCCCTTCCGCACCAACGGTAAACTCAAAAGTATCTGCTCCACGAATCTCAAGAACATCCTGAGGATTCAGCTCCTCCGTAACTCTTATGGAAATTCTTCCCGAAGAGTTATCAGATACCGTTCCCACCTTGATACCGGAATGGTTCGGACGATTTGTACTCATCATATCCTTTCCGTGGTACTGAAGATAATATCCGGCAGAAAATCCTCCTCTGTTATACAGTTCCCTGGCCTTGTTCATTAAGTCCTCAAGCTACTCCGGATTATCCTTAAGGAAACGCTCATAATTCTCATGCCCCATGCTACAGAACTTATCCGTTACATCCCTGTAAAATGCTGTAATTCCTGCAGTATATTCAGGCCTCTTCATTCGTCCTTCGATTTTGAAGGAATCGATTCCCGCCTCTATAAGATCCGGCAAAAGTTCAAGCGTGCACATATCTTTAAGTGACAGTGCGTAGCTTTCTCCCACCTTCTTAGAATTCAATAACAAATCATATTTCATTCTGCAAGGCTGAGCACATCGTCCTCTGTTTCCGCTTCTTCCACCAATCATGCTGCTAAGCAGACATTGCCCTGAATAGCTGTAGCATAATGCTCCATGAACGAAGCACTCCATTTCAAGGTCGGTCTGCTCTCTGAATCTTCTGATTTCGGTCAATGACAGTTCTCTTGAAGGCACTACACGTGTTATTCCGTACTTTTCTTTCAGTAACTCTGCCCCGTAAGCAGTTGTCACTGTCATCTGAGTGCTGGCATGTAATGGCAGCTCAGGAAATTCCTTTTTCAAGAATTCCAGCACGCCCAGGTCTTGCACTATAGCAGCATCCAGTCCATGCTCATAATACGGCACCATAGTGTTGTACAATTCATCATACAGCTCCTTTTCTTTAAGAAGCGTATTAACTGTCATATATATTTTTTTGCCATTAATATGCACAAAATCGATGGCTGAAGTCAGCTCTTCCTCTTCCGGATTATCCGCAAAGGCACGAGCACCAAACTTTTTGCCACCGATGTACACAGCATCGGCTCCCGCAGCAATTGCACCCTTAAGAGATGCAATACTGCCGCAAGGAGCTAATATTTCAGGTCTGTTCATTTATTTTGTTTCTTTCTTTACCGTTTTCTTTGTGTTTTGAAGTTCTGTTTCCAGCTTGACGATACGCTTCTGCAGTTCAACATTTTCTTTTCGTCTCTCTTCGTTTTCGCTCTTTTCAGCTTCCAGTTTTGTCTGAAGAGCTACCACTTCTCTCTTAAGCGAAGATATTTCCTTAAGGCGACCATCGGCATCCGAAAAAGATTCTGCCTGCTGATCCTTAAGCTTAAGATAATCATCCGCAATGTTTATCTGCATAAGAATGTTCTTTTCGGAATCGTTGATAATGTTATATCCCAGCTCAAGTTTAAGCTCATCCGCTTTCTTGTTAAGATATGCCGCTATTCGCTGGAGATACTCAACATTTTCATATCCGGCAATATTGTAGGTTTTTCCGCCTATGGTTACCCGCGTATCGTTTTTCTTGTTCATAAGAGCCCCTTCTCTATATGTTTTCAGGTGGTGTTAACCCAAGATGCAAATATGCTTCTTTACTTGCAACACGTCCTCGTGGTGTTCTTAACACCAGTCCGTTCTGTACAAGGTAGGGTTCATATACTTCTTCCAGTGTACCCGGGTCTTCTCCGATGGTTGTGGCAACCGCCTCAACCCCCACAGGTCTTCCACTGAAAGTTTCTATCATACAGTGTAAAATTCTTCTGTCTATATTGTCAAGTCCAAGTGCATCAACTTCAAGAAAATCCAATGCAACTTTAGCAACTTCTTCGTTTATTTCGTTGTCAAACTTGACCTGTGCAAAGTCTCTCACCCTTTTCAGAAGTCTGTTTGCAAGTCTCGGCGTACCTCTTGATCGCTTTGCAATCTCTGTTGCTCCCGCCGAATCAATGTTTACCTGAAGTACTTCCGCACTTCGTTCCACTATCGCCTTTAACTCAGGAACCGTATAGTATTCAAGACGATTTACAACACCAAATCTGTCACGAAGCGGAGCTGTCAGCATACCTGCTCTTGTTGTTGCTCCTACCAGTGTAAAATGAGGAAGATTGATTCTGATGGATTTTGCACCCGCACCCTTTCCAATCAGAATATCAATGGCAAAATCCTCCATAGCCGGGTAAAGAAGCTCTTCAACCTGTCTGTTAAGTCTGTGAATTTCATCTATGAAAAGCACATCTCCGTCCTTAAGATTGTTAAGGATGGCTGCCATATCCCCCGGCTTTTCAATAGCCGGTCCGGCTGTCACCTTAAGATTCGCTCCCATTTCGTTGGCTATGATTCCCGCCAAGGTTGTTTTACCAAGGCCGGGAGGACCAAAAAACAGAACGTGATCAAGACTTTCACCTCGTGCCTTAGCCGCATCTATATATATTTTCAGATTTTCTTTTGTTTTTGTCTGTCCGATGTACTCAGATAAGAACTTGGGGCGTAATGACCCCTCAATCTTCAGGTCTTCATCAGTTATATCAGTTGTAATTAATCTTTTAGCCATTTCTCACCAACTATAAAACCTGTAATGCCTTACTGATAATATACTCACTTGTAGCATGATCATCTATAGGAACAAGCTTCACTGCCTTCATAGCTTCGGTTCTTGAGAATCCCAAAGCTGCCAGTGCATCTATTGCCTCCTGGCGTATGCTTTCAATATCCTTATCCCCTGCAGCAACATTACCCGTATCAGAGAACGAATTGCCCTCTGATGCTTCTTCCACCTTGTCCTTTAATTCAACAATAATTTTCTCTGCCATCTTCTTTCCTACGCCGGGAGCAGTGGAAATAGTCTTGGCATCTCCGGATATTATTGCCATAACAAGGTCCGAAACACTTAATGTGGACAGAAGTGCAATGCCAAGCTTCGGTCCCACACCGCTTACGGTAATAAGTCTGTTAAACAATTCCAGCTCCTCTTCATCAAGGAAACCGAACAATGCCATACCATCCTCTTTTACCTGAAAATATGTATACAGGTATATATCATGACCAATGGCGTTGACTTCCCTGAATACAGATCTCGGAACATAAACTGTAAATCCGATTCCCGCATTCGTAAGAACAATTATAGAATCACTGTTGATTTTGAGGATTTTACCCTCTATGTAAGAAATCATTTTAACCTCTTATAGTCTTTTGAAGGAGCCATTGTTCATAATAAGACGGCCCTCATCTATATAGCTTACCACTTCCATTGCAGATATGCCTATTCCTTCGGCAATCTGCATGGCATTGCTGTTCGGATATTTTCTCAAATACTCTTCAATCTGTGAAAATATTTCGTTATCAATATCCACACACTTGTCACAGCAATACTTCTGAAAGCTTGACTGAAAAATCATTCCGCAATGTTTGCATACGCATACTTTCATGCTTATACCTCCGGTTTGTTTACAGATTTTTCGCCCCTCTTATCCTTACCGATTTTCTTTCTGATTCCTGACAGATAAGTTGTTATCATTGCCAATGAACCACTTCTGTCACCTGTAGGCTTCATGTTAGGGAAAGCCTTCATAAGACGCTTGATGGTGTATTTCTGGAAGCCTCTCATGCCCTTAAGAATCTTTTCTGCACGGAGCTTGTTCTCCTCAATCATCTTATCTGTACGTTCCTTATTGGCAGCCAGAACCTTATCGATTTCTTCAATTCCGTCTTTACGAGCATCATCGAACTCCCCAAGCTTCTGCTCGACTCCGTCCACCGTAAAGGCAATTGTTGCATCTATTCTGTCCGTTGTTCTGCTTACTGCCCCACCAACGGTTGTTTCATTATACTTGTCCTTAAAGCTTGTTCTGAGCTTTATTTCAGCATTATGCAACGATTCGGAAATATCATTCAGTTCCTTACGAAGCAACGTAATTGCTGTTATCTTTCGGTCAAGCTCGATGGTTGCAACTACTGTGGCCACCATGTCCACCAGAAACAATCCGAACAGTGCGTAGCCCGCAGGCTCGAATTTGTCTCTCGGCATTTTGTCTATTAGTCCCAGCACAAAGGGATGAAGAATTTTTACAAGAAAGATTGATGCAAGTCCCCAGAAAAGTGATGCAGGAAGACATACTCTTCCGTTAATGTTAAGCGGTATATCCGAATAGTCCCACCACTTTGCGTGAAACATCTTTTCCATTGTGTAGCTGGTAACATACTCCAATGCAGATGCCACAAATGCGCCGAGAATAAAAACGACAAGATAGCTTTTCCAGCTCTTCTCCGTTGCCAGACTTATCATAGCTCCATTAAAGAATGCCAGGAATATACCTGTTGCGGCACATCCGTATATAGGAATAACCGGTCCGTTCAGGAAGCCTCTGTTAACCAGCTTACCATCCTTTACCGAGCAGTAACAGGTTTCCCATATCCAGCCCACAACACAATACATCATAAAACAATAGAACAGTTTAAAAAACTCTATTCCAAAAATATATAAAGACCACATATATAACACCTCTGACTTATACATATTTCCTATGATTATAACAGATTTGTTTATTAATGCCTATACAATTCGCTTACTTTCTTATGTGATTATTATAAAACAACTATGAAGTTTTTGGTTGAAAAAGCAATCTTTAAGCATTTCAGCAAATCGTTAACAATAATGTGAATTGACTTTTATATAATTATAGTCTACTATATTTAAGTTTGATTTAGATGAAATCAGAAACTATACTGACAAAGAAAGGATATTGCAATGAAAATCGGATTTGTTGAAATCCTGGTAATCCTTGCGGTTGCTCTTTTGGTTCTCGGTCCCGATAAGCTGCCTGTTTACATGAAGAAACTAGGCAAAGCCATGAAGGATCTGAAAAAGTATTCAAATGAGCTTACAGAAGACATCAAAGAAAATGTCATCGATCCTTTAGATGAAGCCCAGAGACCTCTTAAGGAGGCCATCGCTCCACTCGAAGAATTAGACAGTGCACTGCGTTCAAATGTTAACGATGTAAAAAATTCCCTTAAAGACATCGGAAAGCCCTCTGCTTCCGACAGCCCCTCCGACACGGGTGCCGAAAAAGCTGAAGACAACAGTGAAGCAGATGCAGCTGCTGACAAAGCCGCAACAACTCAGGAAGAAAATTAAACATTATTCATACGGAGGTTAAAAATGAAATTAGGTGTACCTGAATTACTTATTATTCTCGCAGTTATTGTATTATTATTCGGACCAACACAGATTCCCAGACTCACAAAGATGATTGGCAAAGGTGTAAAGAATTTCCGCAGTGGAATGAGTGACGAGGATAAGGATGACGACTCAGAAGACGATGAGAAGAAATCCGAGAAGAAGTCTGATAAGAAGTCAGCAAAGAAGTCCAAAAAGGCTGATAAGGACGCAGATGAAGAAGAATAAAAAGGAAGCTGTTGCAGACGAAACAGACCCCAAGATGAGCCTCAGCGGCCATCTTAAAGAACTTCGCAACAGACTGTTCGTAACACTCGTTCTTTTGGTTATTGCCTTTGGCGTATGCTTATATAACGCCAAAACCTTAGTTTCTCTCTTTACAGACATGGGTGCGGATTATGGTTATCAATTCGTTTACATAGCTCCCCAGGAGCTGTTAATGGAACACTTTTCCGTATCCCTTATAATTGCCATCGTACTATGCGTGCCTATGATTGCCTGGCAAGTATGGGCTTTCGTAAGGCCCGGTCTCAAGAAAAAAGAAAATCTGGCATTTGCCTTTTCTCTTCTGTTTGGAATGATTTTCTTTTGTATCGGAGTATTTTTCGCCTACAAAGTATCTGTACCATACATACTCTACTTTCTTATTCACATAAGTGAAGGAAGTGAAGTCGTAGCACAGATCAGTGTGCAAAGTTATATTTCATTCCTGATTACAGTATTTCTTGTGTTCGGTTGTGTATTTGAACT
>JAKSRZ010000032.1 GCA_024403375.1 Lachnospiraceae bacterium | reverse complement strand
TCTTCTTCAACGCTGCCGCGACAAGCCCCTTGAAGAGCGGATGCGGTTCCGTCGGACGCGACTTGAACTCCGGGTGGAACTGGCCGGCGATGAAATAGGGATGGCCCGGCAATTCGACGATCTCGACGAGCTTGCCGTCCGGTGAAGTGCCTGTCACCTCGAGTCCTGCTGTCTCCAACGCCTCACGGGCCGGAGAATCGAAATTGAGCTCGTAGCGGTGACGGTGACGCTCGGAAATCTCCGTCGCCTTGTAGAGTTTCGCCGCAAGCGACCCCGTGCGCACCAAACAGGGATACGCACCAAGACGCATCGTACCGCCCTTGGCGGTGATGCCCTTCTGCTCCTCCATAAGGTCGATTACACAATGACTTCCTTCAGGTGCAAATTCTCTTGAGTTTGCATCTGCCATTCCACATTTGTTTCTTGCAAATTCTATAGCTGCAATCTGCATTCCCAGGCATATGCCAAGGTAAGGCAAATCATTTTCTCTCGCATATTTGCAGGCAACTATCATGCCCTCTATACCACGATCACCAAAGCCACCTGGAACAAGAATTCCGTCCAGACCTGCCAGCTTTTCGGCAACGTTTTCTTCTGTGATTTCTTCACTGTCTATCCAGGAAACTTCCACATGTGCATCGTTTGCATATCCACCATGTAAAAGTGCCTCTCTTACGGATAAATATGCATCGTGAAGTGCTACATATTTTCCTACGATAGCTATCTTTGATGTCTTTGACAGGCTCTTAATATGCTTAACCATATCCTCCCAGCCTGAAAGGTCTGAAATTTCATTTGTAAGTCCCAGATGTCTGCAAACTACTGTATCCAGGCCATTCTGGTGAAGCATAAGCGGAGCTTCATACAGGCATTCAACAGTATTATTTTCAATAACGCAATCCTTAGGCACATTACAGAAAAGAGAAATCTTATCCATAATGCTCTGCTCCAGCGGCCTGTCAACACGACATACAATAACGTTGGGAGCAATTCCCTGTGACTGCAGTTCCTTAACGGAATGCTGTGTAGGCTTTGATTTATGCTCATCCGATCCGGACAGCCAAGGAACAAGAGTTACATGTATAAAGCAGCAGTTTTCTCTTCCCTTTTCCAAAGCAATCTGACGAATGGCTTCAAGGAAAGGCTGGCTTTCAATATCACCTGTGGTACCACCGATTTCAGTTATGAGAATATCGGCTCCGGAGCTTTGTGCTCCCATATCCACAAAACGTTTGATTTCATCTGTAATATGGGGAATAATCTGAACCGTCTGTCCCAGGTATTCTCCCTGACGCTCGCGGTTAAGCACGTTCCAGTACACTTTACCACTTGTAAGATTGGAATATTTATTAAGATTCTCGTTTATAAATCTCTCATAATGGCCCAAATCAAGGTCGGTTTCTGCACCATCTTCAGTTACAAACACTTCACCATGCTGATAGGGGCTCATGGTACCGGGGTCAACATTCATATAAGGATCCAGCTTCTGTGAAGCAACCTTGTAACCTCTCATTTTCAGCAATCGTCCAAGAGATGCTGCAGTTATTCCTTTTCCCAGTCCTGATACAACGCCACCTGTTACAAAAACATGCTTAGTCATTTTTTTCTCCCTTAACACAAAAAAAGGGGTGCTCGGAGGTGAGAACTACTCTCTCCTCCGAACGCCCTTGTCCGTTTCAAATAATGAAGGTATTTTACTACAACGACATTTATTTGTAAAGTTTTTTTGTTGTTTTTTTCACTTATTCAACATCCTGAAGAGCTGCGAAATCTTCCTCACCTGTTCTAATCTTAACAACCTTTTCAACAGGATATACAAAGATCTTACCATCGCCGATGTGACCTGTATAAAGAGCCTTCTTAGCAGACTCGATTACTGCCTCAACAGGAATCTTGCTTACTACTACTTCAACCTTTACCTTAGGAAGAAGGGTAACGTCCATTTCAACTCCACGATACATCTCGCCGGCACCCTTCTGAACGCCGCAACCCATAACCTGAGTAACTGTCATACCTGTTACACCAAGATCATTAAGTGCCTTCTTAAGCAAATCATAACGACTGAGTTTGCACATGATAACAACCTTGCTGATACCTGTTGAAGGAAGAGGATTAACAACGGAAACAGCGGCATTTTTCTTTGTTTCGCTTGCTGCCTCATAATCTTCAGTACCAAGGCTTGTGTTCTCGTTTACATCCATAGCAAGAGTATTGGAAATATCCATGATGGAGAAGCCTGCATATGCGCTGGGAAGACCGTGCTCTGTACTGTCGAGACCGATGATTTCCTCTTCTTCAGTTACTCTTAATCCAAAGATTGCTCTGATAAGAAGGAACGCAAGTGTGATTGTTACTGCTGTCCAAGCAATTACGGAAACCATACCAAGGAGCTGGATTCCAAGAAGCTTAAAACCACCGCCATAAAGGAGACCTGTCATGATTTCTCCGTTGGCATCAGCAATGCTATAGCCGGGAGCTGCATCTGTTGCAAAAAGACCAACTGCGATTGTACCCCAGATACCGTTCATGCAGTGAACTGCTACAGCACCAACAGGGTCGTCAATGTGAAGCTTATAATCAAGAAGCCATACGCCGAAGCATACAAGAAGTCCTGCTACAACACCGATTATAATTGCGCCGAGAGCATCTGTAACGTCACAAGGTGCTGTAATAGCTACAAGTCCTGCAAGTGAAGCATTGAGACACATGGAAACATCGGGCTTGCCGTACTTAATCCATGTGAAAATCATACATGTTACCGTTGCCAATGCAGGGGCAATTGTTGTTGTCAAAAATACGGAGCCAAGCTGCTCAACACTTGTACATGCTGCACCGTTGAAACCATACCAGCCGAACCAGAGAATGAATACACCAAGTGCACCAATGGGAATGTTGTGGCCTGGGAAAGCATTAACTTTTGTAACCTTGCCGTCCTTATCCTTAACGAATTTACCGATACGAGGTCCAAGAATTGCTGCACCGATAAGAGCAGAAATACCACCTACCATATGAATGGCTGTACTACCTGCGAAATCGTGGAAACCAAGCTGTGAAAGCCAGCCGTCGCCCCAGATCCAGTGTGCCTCAATAGGATAAATAACTGCTGAAATAAGTGCTGAGTATACGCAGTATGATAAGAATTTTGTACGTTCTGCCATCGCACCGGAAACAATTGTTGCTGTGGTTGCACAGAATACAAGGTTAAATACAAAGTTTGACCAGTTGAAATCCTGATACTTGGCAAATATGTCATAATCAGGCTTACCAATAAGGCCGATAATATCCGATCCAAATAACAGGCCGTAACCAATCAAGATGAATACTACTGTACCGATACAGAAGTCCATAAGGTTCTTCATAAGAATGTTACCGGTATTCTTTGCTCTGGTGAAGCCTGCCTCAACCATTGCGAAGCCTGCCTGCATCCAGAATACCAGTGCTGCACCAATCAAAAACCAGACTCCAAAGGTCTGTTCGCTTATTGCGTCAAAAATCTGCTGTGTCATAATTGTCCTCCTCAATATAAAACGCACATGCCTTTTTTCAAAAGCATGTGCGCCATTGCACTTTTTTACTTAACTGAATATAAGATTTCACCGTATGTAGGATAAGGCCACATATCGCTGGGAACAAGTACTTCCAGCTTATCAATAACCTCTCTGAGGCTGTTCATATCTACAAATATTGTTTCTCTGTAGTACTTTGCAAGCTTCAGTGCGTCTGTGTACTTGCCGGTCTTTTCCATATCTGCTTCAAGCTTCTCAAGCTTCTCGGAAAGCTCCTCAACAAGCTCGGAAGCAACTTTGAACTTCTTCTCTTCTGTTCTTGTGCTTACCTTTACGCCTGTTGCAAGTTTAGCATTAAGAACCTCTGCCAATGAATATTCATAATCGCAGGCAGCTGCCATGATATCCTTCTTTGTCATGGAAATCATTGTAAGAGCCTCGATGTTGATTACCTTGTAGTAGCCCTCAAGCATGATTTCATAACGGCTCATAAGCTCTGTCTTTGAGAAAATATCATGCTTTGTGAACAGCTTAATTGCCTTGTCTGAAATAAATGCAGGAAGTGCATCAACTGTGGACTTAAGATTTGCAAGTCCTCTCTTCTCAGCCTCTGCAACCCACTCATCTGAGTAGCCGTTACCGTTGAAGATGATTCTCTGGTGTGCTGTAAGTTCTCTCTTAACAAGCTTGTTTAATGCCTTATCAAAATCCTTTGCCTTTTCCAGTTCGTCTGCGAACTGATCAAGTTCCTCAGCAACTATTGTGTTAAGAACAATGTTAGGACCTGAAATGGAAGCTGAAGATCCAAGGGATCTGAACTCGAACTTATTACCTGTGAAAGCAAAAGGTGAAGTTCTGTTACGGTCTGTTGTATCCTGAGGAATATGAGGAAGTACTGTTGCACCAATGGACATGAGCTTTTTCTTCTTGTCATGGTAGTCTGTTCCATTAACGATGGACTCTACAACACCCTCAAGCTCATCACCAAGGAACATTGAGATGATTGCGGGCGGTGCCTCATTTGCACCCAGTCTGTGATCGTTTGCTGCAGAAGCAACAGATACTCTCAAAAGCTCCTGATATTCATCTACTGCCTTAATTACTGCTGTAAGGAACAACAGGAACTGTGCATTCTTTGAAGGTGTATCGCCGGGCTCAAGAAGGTTTGCTCCGCGGTCTGTGGAAATTGACCAGTTGTTATGCTTACCTGAACCATTTACACCTGCAAAAGGCTTTTCGTGAAGGAGGCAAGTCATTCCATGTCTCTGTGCCACTGTCTTCATAAGCTCCATTGTAAGCTGGTTGTGGTCTGTAGCCATACTTGTTGTTGAGCAGGTGGGTGCCTGCTCATGCCGTGCGGGAGCAACTTCGCTGTGCTTGGTCTTTGCAAGAATTCCTAGCTTCCAAAGCTCCTCATCAAGCTCTTTCATGTATGCTGATACTCTGGGCTTGATTGTACCAAAGTAGTGATCGTCCAGTTCCTGTCCTTTAGGAGGCTTTGCACCGAAAAGTGTTCTGCCTGTATAGATAAGGTCAGGTCTCTTATTGTATACTTCCTGGTCTACAAGGAAATATTCCTGTTCAGGACCAACTGTTGTAATAACTCTCTTAACGTCTGCATTGCCGAAAAGTTTAAGTACTCTTACAGCAGACTTATCAAGTGCCTGCATGGAACGAAGAAGAGGAGTCTTCTTATCAAGTGCTTCACCGGAATATGAGCAGAATGCTGTAGGAATGCATAATGTGTCATCCTTGATGAATGCGTAGGATGTAGGATCCCATGCCGTATAACCTCTTGCTTCGAATGTTGCTCTTAAGCCACCTGAAGGGAAGGAGGAAGCATCGGGCTCGCCCTTTACAAGTTCCTTTCCTGAGAAGCTCATGATTACCTTTCCGCCGGGTTCAGGGCTGATAAACGAATCGTGCTTTTCAGCAGTAATACCTGTCATAGGCTGGAACCAATGAGTAAAATGTGTTGCTCCATGTTCGATAGCCCAGTCCTTCATAGCATGTGCCACAACATTAGCCACGTCCAATTGGAGATGCAGTCCGTCGTCTATTGTTTTCTTTAATGCTTTGTAAGTGTCTTTAGGAAGACGCTCTTTCATTACTGCGTCATTAAAAACCTTACATCCGAAAAGTTCAGGTACATTCATTGTCATATGTTTATCCTCCATAAAATGATTTCAGATTAATGTGGCCGAAGCCTTATCAAAAAAGCGTACATGCAGGGACTTATCCCTCACATGCACGCCATTGTGCTTTCAAAAATTTAGCATCCGCTTTGTCCGTAGTTCTTAAGTACTCTCGCTGACGGATCATCAACATTACAGTTCTCCCAGTTCTTGTTAGGCATCCAGAAGTCTGCAATCATCTCTGCGTTGTTGCCGTAATACTTTTCAAATAATTCTCTGTAAAGAAGTGACTCTTTTGTAAAAGGAGTGGCAAATGTGTATTTGCTCGCCTTTTCCTTAAACTCTTCGTCGGTATAGAGGCTGTTTGCATACTCTTTAATGTAATCAACCATTGAATGTCCAACCGCATCCGAGAAGGCTGCTTTTTCTCTGAAGAGAATATCGTAGGGAAGATAATCTTCTCCTTCAAAGGCATGTCTCAGAAGATATTTGCCTTTGTTGTACTTGTTCATCTTGAGCTCAGGATTGATGCTCATTACATACTTGACAAATTCCAGATCACCGAAGGGAACTCGTGCTTCCATGGAGTTTACTGAAATGCATCTGTCGGCTCTGAGTACATCGTACATATAAAGCTCTCTGAGTCTCTTTTCAGCTTCCTTCTGGAACTCTTCCGCATCGGGTGCGAAGTCTGTATATTTATATCCGAAAATCTCATCGGAAATTTCTCCGGTAAGAAGAACTCTCGTATCGCTTTGTTCTTTGATTCCCTTACATATCAGGTACATACCCATGCTTGCTCGAATCGTTGTGATATCATATGTACCGAGAATCTTTATTACTTCC
This sequence comes from Lachnospiraceae bacterium, assembly GCA_024403375.1. Lineage (GTDB taxonomy): Bacteria > Bacillota > Clostridia > Lachnospirales > Lachnospiraceae > RGIG3528. The sequence continues at coordinate 18,859 of JAKSRZ010000032.1, read as the reverse complement.
TCCAAGGACTTAAGAACGATGTCCTTGTTAATTATTATTTCGTGATGCTCACTCTTTATATAGTCTGCAACCTCTTTTGCATACTTAAGATCGATTGCATCCTCGTTCATTCCGATTGCGTATGTCTTTATGGGCTTTCCTAAAAGCTTCTGTGAAATGGCACATACAAGTGAGCTGTCAAGGCCACCGCTTAAAAGGAATCCTACAGGAGCATCCGCATCCAGTCTCTTTTCAACACCCTTAATAAGCAAATCATGTATTTTTCTGCAGGCTGTTTCAAGGTCGTCTTCGCTGTACTGCTGTCTTGCTGCCAGATCGTTGTAGCAAACGAACTTGCCTTCGCTGTAATAATGTCCGGGAGGGAAAGGATAAACCTTATCACTAAGCTCCACCAGGTTCTTTGCCTCGCTGGCAAACATTATTGCACCTGCCTTATCATATGCATAGAACAGAGGTCTGATTCCGATAGGATCTCTCGCAGCCACCAGGCTGTTTGTCTTTGCATCGTAGATAATCATTGCAAACTCGGCATCAAGCTTCTCAAACATTCCGAGTCCGTATTTTTCATACATAGGTAAAATGATCTCGCAGTCCGAATCACTTTTGAATTCATAACCTTCTGAAATCAGTTTTTCCTTTTCTGTTCTGAAACCGTAAAGCTCACCGTTGCAAACCACTGCGTTTCCGTTAAGCAGGAACGGCTGCATGCCCTCCTCTGTAAGTCCCATGATTGCAAGTCTTTGGAATCCCAGCATTGAGTCACCGATTTCAATAATTCGTTCCATGTCAGGGCCTCTGGAAATCGTTTTCTCGAAATTATTCTGGAATACCTCCTTTGCGATATTTTTTTGGGTCATTCCCATTATTGAACACATATTCAGTATTCCTCCTTCTTAGATTTTCCAAAAAGAAAAGGCGTCACAGGATAGTTGAACTATTCTGTGGCGCCATTGCCCTTGAAATTACCTCACATATTACCATTTAGTTTTAATTTGTCAACACCCAATTTTAATTTTTCCTTCAAATCTGTCTTTACGGGTGTCTGTGGGCACTGCAGTAGGGTAGTCTCCATCAAAGCATGCACTGCAGTAGGTGCGGCTTCCTTCAAGGAGTTCAGGCAAATCTGAAAGTGGTAAAAAGGCCAGTGAATCTGCTCCCAAAATTTCCGCAATTTCTTCCGTGCTGTGATGATTTGCAATGAGATTTTCCTCGGAATCAATGTCCGTTCCATAGTAGCAAGGATGTAAAAAGGCCGGTGCGGAAATTCTTACATGTATTTCCTTTGCCCCCGCATCCTTAAGTAATTTGACAATTCGTTTACTGGTAGTTCCTCTTACAATGGAGTCATCAATCAGTACGATTCTTTTTCCTTCCAATACACTTTTCACAGGACTAAGCTTGATTTTTACCTGATCGAAACGATGATTCTGTCCGGGTGCAATGAAGGTACGTCCTATATATTTATTTTTGATAAGTCCGATTTCATAAGGTATTCCGGATGCGTTGGCATATCCCAGTGCCGCATCCAATCCGCTGTCCGGCACTCCGATAACTACGTCAGCCTCCACCGGGAAGCTGCGAGCCAGTATCTCTCCTGCTTTAAGTCTAGCTTTATGTACTGAAACGCCGTCAATTTCAGAATCGGGTCTTGCGAAATAGATGTGTTCAAAAATGCAGGTGCGTTTTGCTTTTGTGTTGCAATGCTCTCTTCTTTCTTCCACACCGTTTTTTGAAAAGACAAGAATTTCACCGGGCTCCACATCTCTTACGAATTCAGCTCCCACCGCACGAAGGGCACAGCTTTCCGAAGCCACAACATATGTCCCATCTTCCGTAATACCATAGCATAAGGGTCTGAAGCCTTGAGGGTCTCTAACCGCCAGCATCTTTGTGGATGACATAAGGACAAGTGAATAGGCACCTTCAAGATAAGGCATTGCCGCACTTACCGCTTCCTCTATGCTGCCCTTTTCCAGCCTTTTTCTTGTTATCATGTAAGCGATGGTTTCGGTGTCACTTGTTGTAGAGAAAATTGCCCCGGACATTTCCAGTTCGTCACGAAGTTCCAGTGCATTGCTGAGGTTTCCGTTATGAGCCAGAGCCATCTTGCCCTTCTTATGATTTACTTCTATAGGTTGACAGTTAGTTCTTGTGGTTCCACCGGTTGTACCATATCGAACGTGCCCCACAGCTATCTGTCCCTCAGGAAATCTGTCAAGAACATCCTTTGTAAACACTTCGCTGACTAGTCCCATATCCTTATAGGTTGTGAAGACACCGTCATCGTTTACAACTATGCCGCAGCTTTCCTGTCCGCGATGCTGAAGAGCATAAAGGCCATAATATGTCATGCTTGCCACATCAGCCTTACCGCTGCTCATTACTCCAAATACTCCGCACTCCTCATGAATAGCCATAATTCCTCCTAGAAAATGGGTGAAACAGGTATTGTCTGTTCTTCAAGAACGTCTAAAAGCACTCTGACTGTATCCAGAGATGTAAATGTTGTTACATTGTTTTCTGTCGCACAGCGTCTGATGGCAACACCGTCGCCATAATGATTTCCCGAAAGTACCGCACGGGTATTGATAACATAGCTTACATAACCTGCACGAATTGCTTCCAGTGCTTCATCACTGCCCTCACTGAGTTTTCGTCTGAGTTTTGCTCTGATTCCGTGAGCCTTAAGGAATTCTGCAGTAACTGTTGTTGCTTCAATGTTGAAGCCCATATCATAGAATCTCTTTACCAGAGGCAGTGCCTCTTCCTTGTCTTCATCAGCAAGAGATACAAGTACGGTTCCGTAGTTCTGAAGTTTCACTCCGGAGGCTACCAGTGCCTTGTACATCGCTCTGTGAAGTGTTTTGTCATAGCCGATGGCTTCACCTGTTGACTTCATTTCAGGTGAAAGGTAAGCATCCATTCCTTTGAGCTTTGTAAAGGAGAATACGGGTGCTTTTACATACCAATTATCTCTTTCAGGAGCATAAAGGTCCAGAAGGCCCTGCTCCTTCAGAGTAACTCCGAGAATTGCCAGTGTGGCTATATCCGCCAGCTGATAGCCTGTTGCCTTTGAAAGGAAAGGAACCGTTCTGGAGGATCTGGGGTTAACTTCAATTATGTAAACTTCGTCCTTATCGTCTACGATAAACTGGATATTGAAAAGGCCCACGATGCCGATTCCCATACCCAATTTTTTTGTATATCTTAAAATCGTACCCTTAACTTTATCAGAAATGCTGAAGGGAGGGTAAACACTCATAGAGTCACCGGAATGCACGCCTGTTCTTTCAACAAGCTCCATAATTCCGGGTACAAAAACGTCCCTGCCGTCGCATATTGCGTCAACCTCAACCTCTCGGCCTCTGATGTATCTGTCAACAAGAACCGGCTTATCTTCATCCACCTCAACAGCAGTTTTCAGATAGTGACGCATATCAGCTTCTTTAGCCACAATCTGCATTGCACGGCCACCAAGCACGAAGCTGGGGCGTACAAGTACGGGATAACCAATTTCCTCTGCAGCCTTTACACCATCCTCAATATTTGTGACGGCTACACCTGCAGGACGAGGGATATTAAGGTCAATCAAAAGCTTTTCAAAAAGGTCTCTGTCTTCTGCCTTATCGATGGCATCGCAGTCAGTTCCTATAATCTTAACATCATATTCTTTAAGAGGCTTTGCCAGATTAATAGCCGTCTGACCGCCAAGAATAGCAATTACCCCTTCCGGCTTTTCCATTTCGATGATGTTCATTACGTCTTCAACGCAAAGAGGCTCAAAATACAGTTTGTCAGAGGTTGTGTAATCAGTTGAGACTGTCTCCGGATTGTTATTTATGATGATGGCTTCATAGCCCTCTTCTTTTATGGTTTTTATTGCATGAACAGTAGAATAGTCAAATTCGACACCCTGACCGATTCTGATAGGGCCTGAACCAAGAACAATAACCTTTTTCCTGTCGGAAATAACTGATTCGTTCTCTTCTTCGTAGGTTGAATAGAAGTATGGAACATAGCTCTCAAACTCAGAAGCACATGTATCAATCATCTTATAAACCGGGAAGAGGCCAATTTCTTTTCTCAGGTCAAAAATTTCTCTCTGGGTTTTCCCCCAAAGTTTTGCGATGGTACGGTCCGCAAAGCCGACCTTCTTTGCCTCGCGAAGCACTTCAATATTTCCGGGATTTTCCTTAACCTTCTGTTCCTCTTCAATGATATTTCTGAGTTTTCTTAAGAAAAATCTGTCGATTCCAGTTGCGTTGGCCATTACGTCCACGCTCACATTCTTACGAAGAAGTTCCGCAATGGCATAAATTCTGTCGTCGGTGCCGATTTCGATGTATTTAAGCAGTTCCTCCTGTGAGTAACTGTCAAACTTGGTGCTGTGAAGGTGATAAACTCCGATTTCCAGGGATCGAATTGCTTTAAGAAGGCTTTCCTCGAAGGTTCTTCCCACGCTCATTACTTCACCGGTTGCCTTCATCTGGGTGCCCAGGGAATTATTGGCATCGTTGAACTTATCAAAAGGGAATCTGGGCATTTTTGTTACAACGTAGTCCAGAGCCGGCTCAAAGCTTGCCAATGTGTTCGCAAGATTTATTTCATCAAGACGCAGTCCCACACTGATTTTTGCAGATACTCTGGCAATAGGGTAGCCGCTGGCCTTTGACGCAAGTGCCGAGGATCTGGAAACTCTGGGATTTACCTCAATCAGGTAGTAATTAAAGGAATTAGGATCCAATGCGAACTGAACGTTGCAGCCGCCCTTAATCTTAAGTGCACGAATAATCTTAAGTGCACTGTCTCTGAGCATATGGTAAGCCTTATTTGTAATCGTCTGTGAAGGGCAGACTACTATGGAGTCACCTGTATGAATGCCTACCGGGTCCAGATTTTCCATGTTACATATAGTAATGGCGGTATCGTTGGCATCACGCATTACTTCGTACTCGATTTCCTTGTAACCCTTGACGCTTTTCTCAATCAGTACCTGATGCACCGGTGAAAGTACAAATGCATTCTTCAGGATGTCATGAAGTTCATTTTCGTCGTCAGCAAATCCGCCGCCTGTACCGCCCAACGTAAATGCAGGACGTACTACAACGGGAAATCCTATCTCTCTTGCAGCAGCATAGCCCTCTTCAAAGGTCTCAGCAATCATTGAAGGAAGCACAGGTTCGCCAAGTTCGATGCAGAGTTCCTTAAACAGTTCTCTGTCCTCTGCTCTGTCAATACTTTCAATGTCTGTTCCCAGAAGTTCAACGTTACATTCTTTAAGAACTCCCTTTCTTTCCAGCTGCATTGCAAGGTTAAGACCTGTCTGACCTCCGATTCCGGGAAGGATGGCGTCAGGTCTTTCCATTCGAATAATTTTGGCTATGAACTCCAGAGTAAGCGGTTCCATATAAACCTTATCCGCAATTGTCTGATCTGTCATAATTGTAGCAGGGTTGGAGTTACAAAGAACCACTTCATACCCTTCTTCTCTGAGGGCAAGACAAGCCTGGGTGCCTGCATAGTCGAATTCTGCTGCCTGTCCGATAACGATAGGTCCTGAGCCAATTACCAAAATCTTGTGAATATCTGTACGCTTAGGCATTTTTCTGCTCCTTTCCCTCTTCCATCATGTTCAAAAAGACATCAAAAAGATAACTGCTGTCCTGTGGTCCCGGAGCACTTTCCGGATGATACTGAACAGAAGCCACCTTATCCTTTACGCATCGTACTCCCTCTACTGTATTGTCCAGGAGGTTTATATGTGTCACCTCAAGTCCTGTCCCTTCCACCGTTTTGGAATTTACAGCATAGGAATGGTTTTGTGATGTTATTTCAAGCTTATCCGTAAGAAGATTCTTTACGGGATGATTTCCTCCTCTGTGACCAAATTTGAGCTTATAGGTTTCTGCACCATAAGCCAGAGAAATTATCTGATGTCCTAAGCAAATGCCGAAAATGGGACACTTGCCCTTAATATTCTTAATTGTCTCAATTGCTTCTTTTACGTCTGTAGGGTCTCCGGGGCCGTTGGAAATAAACACTCCGTCCGGCTTCATTGACAATATTTCTTCAGCACCGGTGTTCCAGGGAACCACAGTTACGCGACATCCCTTTTTCACCATCATTCTTGTTATATTTCTCTTCATGCCGCAGTCGATTGCCACAACATGGAATTTTTCGTTTTCAGTTTCCAGAGTATATTTTTCTTTGGTACTAACTCGGCTTACTGCATCATGAGGAACATTATACGCTGCAATTTTCTTAAGAGCTTCTTCCTTTGTACATTCAGCATCGGTAATAATTGCAAGACAGCTTCCGTAGTCTCTTATGTGTCTTCCAAGTTTTCTCGTATCAATGTCAGAAAGGCCCACAATTCCGTACTCTTCCATAACCTCGGAAAGTGTCCTGGTGCTTCTGTAGTTGGATGGCTCATCATTATAATCTCTGCAGATCATTCCTGATATTGTAGGTGTTATGGTCTCATAATCGTCGTCATTCATACCATAGTTTCCTAAAAGCGGATAGGTCATAATGACACACTGATCCGTATAGGATGGGTCGGAAATAATTTCCTGATATCCCACCATAGAGGTATTGAAAACAAGTTCCATTGTTACCTCTTTAACGGCTCCAAAGCTCTTTCCCAGGTATTCTTGTCCATCTGCCAATACTAACTTTCGAAGTACTCTGTTCTTCATTTATTCACCTCATTACAGTAAAAAAAGGCGACTTGGAGCCTATGCTCCAAGACACCTTTGCCTTTTCGATGTGATATTCTATTACTATTATGGCTTTTTGTCCACATTTTTTTATTCTGCTTCCTGTCACTGATTATTTTGTGAGTTCACTGATTTTTCGCTTAAGTTCCTTGTTTTCTTCCTTAAGTGCAGCTATTTCAAGTAAAAGTTCTTCCTCTCTTCTTTGGAATTTCTCTTTTACAAGAAGCTTTCGGTCAATAATCTGATCAACGGAAGTCGTCCCCTGTATTTCGTCCTGAAAAGCCTTTTGAATCACTTCGATTTTTTCTTCTGCGACTTCATTCTGCTCCAGCACTTCTTTAATAACGGTATTGGACATTTCCACATCTTCTTTTGTTGTTTTGGTACCTGTTATTTCTCCGGTTTCCGGATCCTGAACATTCATTTTTACTTCAATCATGTCTCTTAAGGATTCATTGATACCGTAAATAACACGTCCCACATTTTCCTCTTCTTCCTGAAGGGCTTTTGTAACAATTTCCGCAAAAACCACCTTTTTATCATCGGAGGTCTGTATCATGCTGCATCCCAGCACATCGTTTACGAAGTTCTCCTGAGTATTATCTGAAGATTTTATGTGGTATAGTACTGAGTGGACGTCTGTTTCCCTTTCAATAAATGCAGGAAACATAAATCCGATTTCAGGTTCGGTAATAATCCAGTCTCTGATTCGCTCTTTGATTATCTGTTCAGAATGTGAGTAAATCAGGCCGGGCTTTGTTTCTTCCAACGGACATATTGCACATATAATGTAGTCAAACATTGTGGATGATTCGTCAAGCTTGATGCCATCAGAAGTCTTATCCATTACATCATATACGTCGTGTAAAAGGAATATTACATATTCGCTTGTGCTGTAATACCCGTTTATAACTTTCTTAAAGAATTCCTCTTTAAGTTTTTCATCTTCAAAATCACTGTCTCTTAATGCAAGAAGGGCACTCTGTGCACCGCCTTCTTCCTCTGCTTCCGCGGGGAAGGAAAGCTCCAATGCATTATTATCCATCTTGCCACCGAGCACCTTTCCCATAATGTCCAGATACATAATCTGATCGCTTTCGTCCAGGTTGCCGAAAAATGTATGGAAAGTTGCAAGGATTTCTTTATTGGTGCTTACTATACATCCGGAAACCTTGCTGGGAACGCACTTTCCGGGTTTCAGTCTTCTTTTTAATTCTGATATATCGGTTTTTAACATAATAGCTCCTTACTGCATGCCTTCATCCAGAAGTTTTTCCAATAAAATCATGTTCTCGTTGGAGTGTTCCAGCTCTCTGGAATAGCTACACACGATTTCGGCCTGTTCTTCCTTTGTAAGGCTTCTGCCCTTTTCATTAAATTCCTTTACCCAAAGCAATTTAATCATATTGCTATTATATACGGCTTGTGCTGTCATGGCAAATACATAATCGTCATAAACTGCACCGCACATATATGTGAAAAGGAAGTAATACAGCAGGTTTTCACACTGAATCTGCCAGTATGGATGTGCTTTTTCAAATGGTAGACAATCAGGGGTTCCATTCGAAAAGAGGTCTTCCTCCGCCCTCTTCACTTTTTCTCTGAAAGAAGGCTGCAATGGCTCCAACCGAAGTAACAGTCCGAACAGGGGTCTGCTCGTAAGATCAACCAGGAACTCCGCACTTTCATCCGGCTCCCATCCGTCCATAATATCCTGTGTATCGCTTGATATTTTCAGTATTCTGAGGCATTTAGTATCAAAATCAATGTCGTTCCTCTGAATAATCGAAAAAGCTTCCTTTCGGCAGGAAAGCAGTGTTTCGTACAGTTCCTCATCAAAATCGCCGTACTCGCTGATATCGTCCTTTTCCTCGTCACAGTTTTCCTTGAAAGTCAGCAGCTGCTCTCTTTCCATCAGCATGTTCGCCACAACCGGGCAGGAGGCAGAAAGAGAATATTCTCTTGTTCCGGGAAATTCTTCTATATGTCTTGGGTAGAGGCGGCACGTATCGCAAAGCATTTCTTCGCCGCAGGAAATAATCATTTCGCAAAGTCCGTTTTCAAGAAGAAAGACACAGTCTCCGTTACTTTTCTGTCTGAAGCATTCCTCTGACTCGTCCACTTTATCTTCAAAATAACGATTTCCCTTCTCCTTATCTGCCTTCCGATATTTCAACAGCGATTTTTCATCGATAACTATCTGCCATCCGCTGCAACAGGTTTTGTGACATTTGTCCGCTATACATCTGAATTTGTCATATCCGTCAAGATACCGTCTTATCATCTGAGTTTTCACCGATACGCTTTTTGTTAAGATTCGTAATAACCAGGCCTAAAAGTGTTAATGCAGTTCCTGCCACCGACAGTGCAGTCACCTCTTCATGCAAAACCAGAGCTGACACCACCACCGTTACAACCGGACTTACGTAAACGTATACCGTCGTCTTCACCGACCCAAGAACCGCTATTGCGTAGTTCCATGTAACAAAGCATATTCCTGATGCCACAACGCCCAGGAACAGCAGATTGAACAGGTTCACCGGGTTGCCGAAGCGTTCAATTCCGAATCTGAATCCATCCTTTATCATCAGAGGAATAAGGAAAATAATACCGTATGTAAAGGTTCTTCTTGTAGCCTGAAGAATATTATCTTTATATGATGCAATAATATTTCCGTTTACTGAATAAAGCCCCCAAATAATGGCACACACCAGTGCCATAAGGTCTCCTATAGGGCTAAGCTGCAGCTTTGAGCCGTTAAAAGCAATAAGTGAAATTCCTATCATTGCCACAAAAAAGCCCAGGAAGAAGTTGGCTTTAAGCTTCTGTTTTCCTTTGCTGTAAATATATACAAACAACGCTGTAAGAAGGGGTGCCACAGCTATGATAACGCTGGCATTTCCGGCATAGGTGTGTTTCAGAGCCATATTTTCGCAGTACTGGTACATCGCAATACCTGTAAGTCCTGCAAACATATAGTGCAGTTCTTTTTTTATTCCCTGCCATTTGAAAATACGTGGAGCCATTAAAAACAGTGCCACAAAAGCCACAATAAATCTGTAAAAAAGAAGTTCTATTGATTCAAAGGACTGTAATAATATTTTCGACGATGTAAATGTTACGCCCCATACCATACCGGTAAAAAGGCCGAGTATGTGACCTAAAGCGACTTTATTTTTCATGTTTTCTCCATAAGTGCAGTATATAAATCCAGAAAAACGAGTCTGCTTTTTATCAAACAGACTCGTAGATAGTAATTATCACAAATTAAGTTTTATGTAAAGGATATTATGCAAGAATCTCTTTCTTTGCTTTTTCAAGGCAGTCGATTACCTTATCACACCATGCATCGAACTCCGGGTCCTCTGTCTGGCACTCAGGATGGCTCATTACATACTTTACTGTATCTGTAATGCCCTGTTCAAGACTTACGTTCATTATAAGCCCCGGAACTGCCGCCTTAAGCTTTTTATTGTCGAATACTACAGTATTGGACTTGTCTCCGATAAGTCCGCCTCTATAGTCATAGTGGCTTGTTTCTGCAAGGAAATCCGATGCCACGTAGTAGGGCTTGTATTCAACGCCCAACGCCTTTGCGATAACTTCATATATCTGATTCCATGTAACAGATTCGTCGCAGGTAATATGGAAGGCTTCGCCGATGGCATGAGGATTGCCCATAAGTCCGATAAAGCCCTTGGCAAAGTCAGAGTTATGTGTCATTGTCCAAAGAGTTGTTCCGTCGCCATGAACAATTATTGGCTTACCCATAAGCATACGCTTAAGTACCTGATAGCTGCCCTTATCGCCATGTACGCCCAGAGGAACATTTCTTTCATCATAGGTATGGCTGGGTCTGATAATTGTTATAGGGAAACCTTCTTCACGATACATTTTCATAAGGAATTCTTCACAAGCAATCTTGTTTCTGGAATATTCCCAATAAGGATTTGCCAGCGTTGTTCCTTCTGTGATGATATAGTCCTTTACAGGCTTGTGATATGCTGATGCAGAGCTGATATACATAAACTGCTTCGTTTTTCCCTTAAAGAGTCTGTAGTCTCTTTCCAGCTGTGAAGGTACAAAACCAATAAAATCGCATACAACATCGAATTCCATGCCTGCAAGCTTTTCAGCCGCCTCAGCTTCATTATTGATATCTGCAACAATCTGTTTTACTTTGTCCCCAAATACTTCACTTCTGTTTCCTCGATTAAGGAGATAAAGGTCCTCTCCCATTTCGATCAGCTGTTTTGTAATAGCTGTGCTGATTGTGCCTGTACCGCCAATAAATAATACCTTCATACTTCCTCCTTATTTAAAAATTGCTTCTACCTTCTTAAGCTGCTCTCTGATTTTAAGGTGCTGAGGGCACTTTCTCTCACAGTAGCCGCAGTTCTTGCAGACATCGCTTAACGCTCCACCCTTCTTTACATAGTCCTCAAACATGTATTTTGCGTGGTCTTTAAGTCCATAAACGTTATGATATGTAAACATATTGAAAATACGAGGAATTTCAATGCCTGCCGGGCAAGGCTGACAATATTTGCAGCCTGTGCAATAAAGATCACTGAACTTTTTGAGCTGTTCCATGGAATCGCCGAGCACCTTCCATTCTTCTTCGGAGAAGGACGTATCTTCTGAAGCCACGCGTATATTATCCTTTACCATCTGCAGATTCTGCATACCGGAAAGAGCACAATTAAGATTAGGATTACCAAGGCAGAACTTGAATGCAAGCTCATAAGTGGGTAATGATTCTTTTCCTGTAAGTTTTGAGTACAGTTCAGTAGGTGCCGCAAGTCTTCCGCCGCCAACAGGTCCCATTGCCACTGTACCAAGCCCCTTCTCGTGAGCAAAGGCCATCATTTCTTCATTGCTTCTGTCCAGAAGATTATACTGGCAAAGCATGCTTTCCATGGGAACACCTGCTGCTTCAGCAGTTTCGATAATGTACTTTATAACTTTGGCATCATCGTGGAAGGAGAAAGAAATGTGACGAATAAGTCCCTCTTCTTTTGCCTTACGTGCATCTTCAAGAAGATTCTGAGCCATAATAACATTATCGAATTTGTCTTTATTAATACCCCAGAAATGGTAGAAATCAATATGATCCGTATCCATTCTCTTTAATGATGACTCAAGCTGTCTTCTGTAGTCGCCGGGCTTCTTAGCCACTTCGCAAGGGAACTTTGAGGAAAGGAGGATTTTATCTCTGAATGCCTTTACGCCATGTCCCAAAGCTGCTTCACTGTTGGAATTGCAGTAATAAGGTGCGGTATCAAAATAGTTTACGCCCTGATTGTATGCTTCGAGGAGCATCTCATCAGTTTTTTCAAGGTCAACTGCCTTGTTTCCGTCAACTTCAATTTCCGGGAATCTCATACAACCAAATCCAAGAGCAGAAATTTTCTCTCCTGTTTTACCAAAGTCACGATAAATCATATAAACCTCCATGCATATAAATAGCTTTTGTAAAAGAATAACAGAACCATCGGCAAAAAATAAGGAAAAACATTTATAGAAAATTGTAAAAAAAGCTCCCGTTGTGTGAAACGGAAGCTTTTGTGTATTTGTTAGTTGTCGCCTCTATGGTATCTTGTTTTCATGTGTTCGGATGCGTTTTTCAGAACGTTACCAAGCACTTTGTCAGATTCCTTTTTAACCATATCAGTTATCTTTTTATTGGCTTCTTCAAGCAGCTTTATATCTCCGCCTGCTTTAATCTTTTCATCATATTCTGTAAGCAATTGTCTGCCTTTATTAAATACAGTGTTCTGGTATCTTTCTGAATGAATGAGGGCACTGTTATAATGTGCATCAGTAAGTGCTGCAATCAGTCTGCTCTGCCAGTACATAAAGTTTGTATCAACGCTTTCCGATGTCTTTGAAAGATAATCAGGCATTTTGTCTACATTCGAATAGAACGGGAAGCATGCCGTAAATGCACTGCCGCCCATAGAATACCAGTGAACGCCCTTTATTTCTTCGGGCATGTTGCCTCTTATCTGCAGTATTCCGCATATATCGCTGTTGGGCACGCCGATGACTCTGTATTTTCCGGGTTTTGCTGCTTTGGAATCATATGGATTATATGGTGTTCCCTGGTAATATGAGCCAAGAAGATATCTCACGTCCTCCACCGTCACCTTGCGTTCCGGAACAAAAGACCATGGAATATCGTTGCTTTCCGGAGTAAAATCAGCATTTTCTCCATCCCATTTATGAGTTCTTTCAAGGAAGTATCTTGCCATAAACCAGGCACGAGGAGTGTTATAAACGTGATCTGCATCAGTCCTTGAGCCGAAAGCAAGTCTTGGATTAAAGGCTTCTCCCTTTCCGGTATCCAGATGATTGTTTTCCACAAATTCTTTAAGGTCTTTGCTGCAAAGGTTATTTTTCTTTGCACCATATGCATCCTTGAAATCAAAGTTATCAAGTCCGAACTGATTAGGCATTATTACAACAGCATCGTCCGGTACTCTTTTTGCAATCCAGTGGTGTCCGCCTATTGTTTCCATCCACCATACTTCATCTGAGTCACAGAAGGCAATTCCATTGGGTTCGTAAGTTCCGTGCTTTTCAAGAAGCGAGCCCAGTCTTTTAACACCTTCACGAGCCGTTTTTATGTAAGGAAGCACAAGTGCCACCAGGTCTTCCTCGCCGATTCCTCCGGGAACTTCCTTTCCCTTTTTCCCCTCTTTTGCCTTATAGATTACGTAAGGATCTGCAGCCATAACTCTAGGGTTCGTTGTAATTGTTTCGGAAGCGGTCATTGCCACGTTCTTTTCGTTAATACCACAGGCAGGCCAAAGACCGTTCTTTCTGTTTACATTGGGGGCAATAGTGTACTGTAACGGGTTATCCGGCAGTTCTATTGTCAGATGGCTTATAACGCTTTTATATGTTTTTTTCTGCTTCTCGGGTTTTATAACCTGAATCTGCTTAACATCAAATGGGCCATCATCGTTTCTTGAGATAATGGTTGATCCATCATTGGTTGCTTTTTTTCCTACAAGGATTGTTGTACAGGGCATATTTTTTCCTCCTTTACCATTCACGGGCCAGCATTTTCTGGCTTACATTTGGAACCGTGAACAGGTCTTTATTGTATCCGTTTCCGTTTTTCTCTACGTACTTCAGAAGTTTTCTGTTCATTTTCATTTTTTCATGGATTTGCGGATAATCGCCATCAAAATACAGTGCATTCGTTTCATAAACAAATGCCGCAATTTCCTCATATTTATCAGGATAAGCCTTTCGGTATCGTTCCAGCGACTTATTGTAATTAACCCCTACAAAATTGTCAAAGGAAGCTTTCGTAAATCCTTCAAAGGGTTCAATACTTATCTTGTCATATACATATCCGCCATCATAAATTTTGAGGCGGCCCAATGTATCGGAATATGCAAGAAGCGATGAATTGGCCACATCTATTATGGTCACCCCGTTAACTTCCTCCTCAGAAATATTCTGAATGTGCATATGTCCGGAAAAGTTCAATGTAATATTGTATTTCGCAAACAGTTCCAGTACGTACTCATTCTTAATTATTGTATAGCCTGCCACAAAGCTTGAGTTATGGTCCATTAAATTGTGATGCATAAAGCTTACAACGTGCTGCCCCTTCGACACAGCTTCTTTAAGAATGCCCTCTATCCAGTCATAGGTAATTCCGCTTATAAATCCGCCGGTGATATTTCTGTTTTCTTCAAAATTAAATTTGCTGAGAGTGGAATCCAGCATCAGAAATATTGTATCTTCCGATGCTTTCCAGGCATAGCTTAAGGAATCTGAATCATATGACATGGCGTCGGAATATCCGTAATCCGCATAGATTTCCTTAAATTCTTCCGGAGTAACCGTTGCATCCCCCGCCACAGTGGATATATTGCAAAGATCATGATTCCCCGGAATAACAAGCACCTTTGTGTCGGTAACTTTGTCCAGAATTTTTACAAGCTCAAGATGCGAATCCCTTTCCCCGTTAAAGGACAGGTCTCCCGTAATAACAAGATAGTCCGGCTTATCGGCATTAACCGTATCCACAACTCCATCAACAAGCTCATAGTCATATTTCTGGATACGTCCGTCCGTAGTATAAACCATTTTTTCATCCCGGTCTGTCACAAGATTATTCGACAGCAGATGCGTGTCCGTACATATGTAGGCACTGACGGAACACTCAGCGTTTTGGGGATTATAGGCTTTGCTGCGCGCCCTTCCGCAGGAGGACATCATTGCGAGTGCCAGAACACATGTCAGCATTACCGCAGTTCTTCTCATTTTGCTTTTTGTCTTCTTGCTTTTTCTCATAATATAAGCCTGCTTTTGTCAGTTCCTCCGGATATTAGTTTATTGAAAAAATCATTATCCTTTCTCTGTCCCCATTTTCAGTAAAGAGGTCATTGCAAGATATTTCGTCCTCAAACATAATTCCGTCCGTTGTCATCAGCTGGGAAATATATTCGTCCGATGGGAAGTAGAAAAACATAAGTATTTCTCTTGGACTGTTGTAATATGATTCAAAAATTCTATGAAGAACTGTTTTCAAAAGATCAACCGAAAAGGGATTAAAGAAAAATATCCTGTCAGCTTCGGCGGGTACTTCATATGTGGAAGCATCCTGATTAACAAGTGTCACTCTGTTTCCGCTCAGTGCCTTCTCTTTATTACTGATTGCAGCCTGATAGATTCTTTCATCATACTCTATCCCCACTGCCCTGCATTTCGTTTCATATGCCAGGAAGAAATCTACACGTCCTTTTCCGCAGCCATAGTCCAGCAGAGTGTTTCTTTTACCGATATATCCGCTTCGCGATAGACGTTCCAGTACACAGTACGGTGTAGGTTCGTATGGGTATCTGTATTCATCGGAATTGCTGTCATCTCTTCCGGTAGTTCGTATCCCCAGAAGCTTTTCGTATTGTTTTTCCTTATCGATTTCTTTCATATATGTCAGTTGGATAGTAACCTAAAATAAATCCAATGTATTATCAAGATATATTTCTTCTCGTACCTTAAGCTGATATTCAGGCTTTGTCATATAATAAAGCAGGAATTCAAGCACAATGGCACTTCCAAGGCTTCTTCCTTCTATTTTAAAGTTTTTCAGCCCTCTTGGTAAATATATATCCTTTATTTCTTTTATGCCTATAAATGAAGCATTTTCCATAGCCTTGGAAAATCTGTATCCCCCTTCGGAATCCGGTGCCTTACATACGTGATCCTCTGCTTCTTCTCCAAGAGCCTTTCTGCTCACATTTTCGTAGCACTGTTTTCTTTCGGAACAGCCCACCCAGCAGCACTCGTTGCAAAGAAGTTCCACCTTGTCTTTCTGATATTCATCCATTTTTTCAAAAAGATCAAACCTTTTATTCAGTCTGAAATCCGGCACCACATAACGAAAATCTGTTCTGTTCAGTTCCTCAATAAAGCTTTGGGGTTCTGTAATGACCTTCGTGGTGGAAGAAACGAAGTAGAACCGAGGATAGTTTTGATTAATATAGTCCAAAAGCAGGTCTGAGTATATAATAACGCCACTTTCAGCCTTGCTGCGCTGAAACAGGCGGCACAGTTCATTACATTTCGCATCCTTCAGATGCATCTCCCTTATCAGTGAATTGCTGAATGTGAGTCTTGCCGGTATTTCATATTCGTCCAGCAATGCAATGATATCCCTCGCATTGTCGCCTCCAAAGCCCACACGTCCACCGCCCCATAAGCAGTCGGCAGGGGCTCCGTAAATCGATCCTATCTCACACCATTCATAGAAATACTCTCTGTGATTATAGAATATGGGCAAAAAGACCTTATAAAGGTCATAAAACTCAAATAATCCAGGCAGGTGATAATATGCTGTTTTCCCATTGTCTATTGATTTTTGCATGCATTAATATAGTACTTTGATGGATGATTTTCATTAGCAAGATGAACCGAAGCAATTCCGGCTTTTTCCGCTCCCTGTATGTCGCTGAAACCGCTGTCTCCATGCATAATCGTCTTGTCTCTGTCCATAGAATATCTCTCAATGAGAATGTCAAAAAAGGCCTTGTCCGGCTTCATGCACTTATAGTCACTGGACATCAGAACGTCATCGGTAAGCTTTTCGAGATGAAACATTTGTATCTCCGGCCATGTGTAGGACGCTTGTGCATTACTTAATATGTATGCCTTCTTTCCATTGGCGTGTATAAGCTTCAGGTACTCTTCCACACCGGGAAACAGACCGATTCTTTTTCTTGATGCCACTCTGAAGTCATAAGACAGTTCATTAAGTATCTTTTCATCAAGATTTTTATTACCGTATTTTGTAAGCAGTTCCTTGTAAATTGGAATTACATCGATTTCAGGAACCTCATACTTCCCTTCAGCCAGTGCAGCTTCCCTCGCTCTTTTATCAGAATCAAAGAATTCCCTTCTGAAGGTTATGTAGTCAGGATGTCTGATTCCCTTTTTGTCAAGAACACGAAGCCATTTTTTCCATGTCTGAGCCGCATGTTCATCAGTCCATACATCAATCAGCGTTCCGTACAAATCAAAAATATAATTATCGTACTTCATAATATTTCCTATGGTTCGTAGAAAAAGCCCGTATAATTGCCCTTATATACGTTGCATGGCATAAAGTCATGTCTCTTTTCCACCGGAATCTCTCCATTAATCAATCTTTTTGCGTCCTCGTGGCAGCAGTCAATAGCCTCGGCTTCAATCGGGCAGATGCCATGGCTCGGATAGATTTTATCTATATTTTCCTTTAATCCTTTAAGCTTTTCAAAGGATTCCAGATACAGAGAAAAATTTCTCTTGTCTCCAAACATATAAATCATTCCGTTTTTCTGAATGCCATCTCCGGTTATGATGAAATGTTTGCTGCGTTCAAAGAAGGCCACACTTCCATATGTGTGTCCCGGTATGTGAATAACTTCCAGTTCGAACTCGCCGACTTTGATAATGTCTCCATCACATAATTCATTCTTTTTTACGTTTTCAGGAAGAAGTTTCCAGTCTTCCTTATGTGCATAGCACTCACCAACCGCAGAAACGCCACCTGTATGGTCTCCGTCGCCATGGGTCAGCACTACTTTAAGCGGCAGATCTGTAATTTTTCTCACGTTACCTATTACATCACAATCTGCAAATCCGGTATCAACCAATACCGCTGATGTATCTCCCACAAACAGAAAACAACGTACTCTTCCATCGTACAGGATATACATATTTTCCCGCTCTTTTGTTACCTCAATATCCATGCTGTGCTACCTGCCTTCCTATAGTTGTTTAGTAGGATTACAATTTCAGATCTCTTTTCAGAAACCTTAAAGAGGACTCTCCTTCCAAAAGCTGATTATGAATGTTTTCAGCCTCTTCGTCATAAAAACTCTTCTTGTTATTCCCCCAGAAACCAATAATAAAGAACAATCCAACGAGAAGTAAAACAATAAAGCCGAAAACATGAGACTTAATGAGTAAGCCCACTGCCGCTCCCGTACAAACCAGACCGATTATCAGCAGGAAATAGCTTACGCCTCGTATTGCGTTCTGTGCAGCTTTCTCCCGGAACAGTTCCTGTTGAGTTTTCGCAGAAATTTTAACTTTGCCGCTGACCTTTCTCTCACCCATTTTTTTCAGGATTTCATTACGTTCATTGTGGTATTTCGTAATCTCTTCCTGGTTATTATCACACTGACGGCTCACAAACATCATTTCTGAGCAGGCATCCGCCTTCATGCAATAGGTATTAAAGCATGGAGTAAGGTCCATTAGTTTACTGCTGATCGTATATTCTTTTTCGGCATAGGCTTTCTTCTTTTCAGGAGCCTCTTTCTCATCGGTTACATCATATAATCCCTGGTAAGCAAAGAACAGTTCCTGCATTGCCCCTCTTATATCATGCCCTTTTATTATTTCCTCAAGAGCAGCCGCTGCCTTCAAATAGCATTCCCCTGCGTCAGCTTTTCTTTCTGCAATACACAACAGATCGCCCTTCCTACGAACAGCTCTGGCAAACATAATTTTATCTTCCAGAGTTATGTTGATAAATGATTCGTAAAGCTTTTGCTGTTGTTCAAAGACTTCAAGAACAGCGTTGATATCGTCCTTCTTACTTTTCATGCAGTCTATAATACAGATATAGCAGG
>JAKSRZ010000031.1 GCA_024403375.1 Lachnospiraceae bacterium | reverse complement strand
GCAATATTAATCACTTTGAAATTATCATTTTCAATCAGGTTTTTTATGTTCAAATCGGCCTCTGCTTAAAATACTTTTGGAAGCTTATCTTTATTCTCAAGAAGCTTTATAAGAGACTCTGCAGGCTGAGGCTTTGCGTACAGGAAGCCCTGGAAAAAGTCACATCCATAATATGCAAGCAGCTGTGCCTGTTCCTCAGTTTCAACGCCTTCACAAATAAGCTCCAAGCTGAACTGTTTCATCATTCTTATTGTCTGTCTGAGTACCATCATGGCCTTATCATTTTTCATGGCAGACCAAAGCATAGCCTTATCCAGCTTAACGATAGAGAAGGGATAATCCACCAAAGTTGACAGATTAGAATATCCCGTTCCGTAATTGTCCAGTGAGAATCTTACGCCCTTGTTCATAAGCGCCACCATGTTGTCCTTGAAAGTTCTGGACTGCATAAGGCTGAGGCTTTCCTCAATTTCAAGACTGATTCTGCAATAATCCAGATGGTATTCGTCCAGAATTCTGATAATCTGATCTGCCAGGTTGGCCTGCATGCACTGAACTGTAGAAAGATTGATATTTACGTACTCAATTCCTTTGTTCCAGATACGGCTTTCCGCAAGGAATCTACATGTTTCGCGAAGAACGTACTCGCCCATTTTCACAATAAGGCCGTTTTTCTCAGCGATGGGAACAAACTCTGCAGGAGAAATAAATCCGAGTTCATCATCATGCAGTCTTAACAAAACTTCTGCTGAAGTAAATGCGTCCTGCTCCACAGAATAAATAGGCTGAAAATAAATCATAAAGCCTCTCTCTGCCAGAGCCGTACGTATTCTCTGCAACACCTGATTTCCGCGTTTTCTTTCCTCAAGCAGCTTAGAATCTGCAATAACGGCAATGCTTCCGTTGTCTCCGCCATTAGCAAGTGAATATTCAAGAAGGTCAATAATTCCTTCTGTTGATTTAACGTCTCTGGGATAAGAAAAATGCGACAGAACCACAGAAAGCTTAACGCCTTCTCCATCGTCCTCAAACGGCTCCTCAAAGCGGTTCTGTATCTTTTTCATATACATTTCCACTTCGGATTCTCCGCCATACACAATGAACGCGAATTGTGCTTCGGATACATAGAACACGCAGTTTCTGTCAACAACACTCTGGAAAAACTGAGAGATACTCTTCAGAAGCTGTGAAACGCTTCCCATACCGATAACGCCTCTTATGTCCAAAAGTCCTTCTATTCTTGCTCCGATTACTGAAAACTGCTTTGCGTCTGAAACCTTCTTCTCTACAATAGTGTCAAACGCAAATCTGTTGTAGATTCCAAGCATCTGATTTTCATAATACGTAGGATTCTCCATCGTAAACGCAATCATAAGAGAACCCAGCTCTGTTCCGAAGCATCCGAGGAGTATAGTGGGATGCATTACCTGAAGAATCATTGCTGCCAAAGCAACTATAGAATAGAACAAGACAATAAATCTGTGTTTCTTGAGCATTGTCTGTCTTCTGACCACAAAGTAAACAAGGCCCATAATCAGGTAGAAAAGAGTCTGAGCGTATGCATAGTAGTAACCTATGCAGCCCGCTGAAGAGTATGTACCTGTTGCGGCATCGAACTTGCCCATTAATCCAAACAACGGGTTGGTAACGGCCATAACAAAATCTATTGCATACGGAACGATTATCAAAGCTCTCTCATACGGCTTTAATGGCTCATCAGTCCTTTTTGTGGCAAGAATGACATAATACAGATAGCAGGCACCGATTCCGTGGTAGAAAACATAGAAAAGCACCAACAGCAGTTCGTTAAGCCATCCCGGCAGCACCATGGCATAACCCAGTGCGATTGTACTGGAAAGATCGAAAACAGCGGCCAGTGTTGTGAAAGAATGTATTTCCAGATATGCATGGGTCTGTCTGGAAGGTAGTGTACGTTTAATATGAAATTCTATGATTATTACTAGAGCTACACATAAAGCTGCAATATCGAAGAAGTAATTATACTGTGTTACAAACATTTTGTGTCTCCTGGAGTGTTGTTATTGTGTTCTAAATATTTATCCGATTTTTGCGTTATATTCTATCATTTTCAATCATCTTTTTCAAGCGTCACATAATATCCTTTTATATGCCAAAACCTCTGTAAACATCTGGCTTTGGCCCGTTTTAATCCATATTTTTCGTATAAGTAATATTTCTTAAAATAATAAAAATAATTTGTGGATTTATTATGTCTTTAGTGATATAATGACTATGTCTATCGTGATATATTATATCACGGCCGTCGCGAGTTGTTAATTTTTTAACAATCCTCAAGATGGCCGATTATTCTGTCCGCGAGCATTGCTCAGGACAAAAAACAACTTATAACTTTTAAGGAGGTTTCCACATGAGCTCTAAGATTTGTTCAGTTCCTTTCAAGGGAACAAAGGAGCAGGAAGCTCAGCTCAAGGCCATTATCGACAGCCTCAGGGATCAGCGCGGATGCCTTATGCCCATCATGCAGAAAGCACAGGGCATTTATGGCTATCTTCCCATCGAGGTTCAGACCTTTATTGCAGATGAGCTTAACATTCCGCTCGAGAAGGTTTACGGCGTAGCCACCTTCTACTCACAGTTCTCTCTCTATCCGAAGGGTGAGTACAAAATCTCTGTATGTCTCGGAACAGCCTGCTATGTAAAGGGCTCTGGCGACGTTTACGAGAAACTTATGGAGAAGCTTGGTATCGCAGGCGGTGAATGTACAGCAGATGGTAAGTTCTCACTCGATGCATGTCGTTGTATCGGTGCTTGCGGTCTTGCACCTGTAATGACAATCAACGACGATGTTTACGGTAAGCTCACTGTAGACAAGCTTGATGAAATTCTTGCTAAGTACAACTAAAGGACACCCCTATGATGACAGAGTTATCCTTGAATGTATTGGACATCGTTGAAAACTCCGTCTCCGCAAAGGCATCCTTCATCTCCATAAGTATTGAAGCAAATACCGAAGCGGACACTATTCTCATCGAAATAAATGATAACGGCTGCGGAATGGCATCGGAACAGCTGAAGAAAGTTACCGATCCATTTTTCACAACGAGAACCACAAGAAATGTCGGTCTCGGAGTTCCGTTTTTCAAACAATCGGCAGAAATGACCGGAGGCAGTTTTTCAATAAACTCCGAAGTCGGAAAAGGCACCGAAATAAAAGCCGTCTATGTTCTTTCAAGCATAGACCGTTTCCCCCTCGGAAACATCTGCCTCACAATACATCAGCTTATACTTATGCATCAGGAATGCGATTTTCTCTATCGTTATTGCTACGATGACAAAGAATTTACTTTGGACACAAGAGAATTTCGCGCAATTTTAGGCGGTATCCTTTTCGATACCCCCGATGTTTCGGCTTATATCAAGTCATATCTCGCCGATAACACTGACGAGGTAAACGCAGGAAAGCCGGTTATTTAAACTATACTAAACTAGGAGGATCAACATGAAATCTCTTGCAGAATTACAGGCAATCAGAGAGAAAATGCAGGGTCAGATCGGTATTCGTCGTGAAGCTCAGTGTTCTACACGTGTTGTTGTAGCAATGGGCACATGCGGTATCGCAAGCGGCGCAAGAGCCGTTCTCAATGCTCTCTCAGAAGCTGTTATTGAGAAAAAGGTTGCAGGCGTAGCTGTCGTTCAGACAGGTTGCATCGACCTCTGCCAGTACGAGCCCGTTGTTGAGGTTTTCGCAGATGGCAAAGAAAAAGTTACATATGTTAACATGACTCCTGAAAAGGCTAACGAGGTTGTTGAAAAGCATCTCATCGGCGGTCAGGTAGTTACAGAATACACACTTGCTAGTGCAGCAAAATAAGGAGGAAAACAAATGTATCGTTCACACGTTTTAGTTTGCGGCGGAACCGGTTGTACTTCCTCCGGAAGCCAGCAGATTCAGGACGCATTAAAGTCCGAAATCGCTAAGGCAGGCCTTGAAAATGAAATCGCTGTCGTTCAGACAGGTTGTCATGGTCTTTGTGCACTTGGCCCCATCATGATCGTTTATCCCGAAGGAACATTCTACTCAATGGTTAAGCCTGAGTACATTCCTGAGATCGTTTCCGAACATCTCGTAAAGGGTCGTGTTGTTAAGAAATACGTTTACGATGAAACAGTATCCGGCGATGAGATCAAGCCCATCACAGAAACTGATTTCTATAAGAAGCAGTACCGTGTTGCTCTTCGTAACTGTGGTGTTATCAACCCTGAGAACATCGAAGAGTACATTGCTACAGACGGTTACGCAGCTCTCGGAAAGGTTCTCACAGAGATGACTCCCGAGCAGGTAATCGACGTTGTTCTTGCTTCCGGTCTTCGTGGCCGTGGCGGCGCAGGTTTCCCTACAGGTCGTAAGTGGCAGATGGCCAGAAACCTCGTTCAGGATGGCGGTCCCAAGTACGTTTGCTGTAACGCAGACGAAGGTGACCCGGGTGCATTCATGGATCGTTCCGTTCTCGAAGGTGATCCTCATGCAGTTCTCGAGGCTATGGCTATTGCAGGTTACGCTATCGGCGCTAACCAGGGCTTCATCTACGTTCGTGCAGAGTACCCTATCGCCGTAGAAAGACTCCAGATTGCTATTAAGCAGGCTCACGAATATGGTCTTCTTGGTAAGAACATTTTCGGTTCAGGCTTCGATTTTGACATTGACCTCCGTCTTGGTGCAGGTGCTTTCGTATGTGGTGAAGAGACAGCTCTCATGACATCCATCGAAGGTAACCGTGGTGAGCCCAGACCCAGACCTCCTTTCCCTGCTGTTAAGGGTCTCTTCGACAGACCTACAATCCTTAACAACGTTGAGACATATGCTAACGTTGCTCAGATCATCCTCAAGGGTGCCGACTGGTTTGCAGGCATGGGTACAGAGAAGTCCAAGGGTACAAAGGTATTCGCTCTCGGCGGCAAGATCAAGAATACAGGTCTTGTAGAAGTTCCTATGGGAACAACACTCCGCGAAATCGTTGAAGAAATCGGCGGCGGTGTTCCTAATGGAAAGAAGTTCAAGGCTGCTCAGACAGGTGGTCCTTCCGGCGGATGTATCCCTCCTGAACACCTTGATGTTCCTATCGACTACGACAACCTTCTTGCAATCGGTTCCATGATGGGTTCCGGCGGTCTCATCGTTATGGATGAAGACAACTGTATGGTTGATATCGCTAAGTTCTTCCTTGAGTTCACAGTTGATGAGTCATGTGGTAAGTGTACTCCTTGCCGTATCGGTACAAAGAGACTTTACGAAATGCTCGACAAGATCACAAAGGGTAAGGCTACTCTTGCAGATCTTGATAAGATGGAAGAGCTCTGCTACTACATCAAGGCTAACGCACTTTGCGGCCTTGGTCAGACAGCTCCCAACCCTGTTCTTTCCACACTTCGTTACTTCCGTGACGAGTATATTGCTCACGTTGTTGATAAGAAGTGTCCTGCAGGCGTATGTAAGTCCCTCCTTTCCTTCACAATCGATCAGGATAAGTGTAAGGGCTGCTCAATGTGTGCTAGACAGTGTGCTGCTAACGCAATCGAGAGAACAGACTACATCGCACCCGGCAATAAGCTTGCTTCATTCGCTATTGATTCCGCTAAGTGCGTAAAGTGCGGCGCTTGTATGTCCACATGTAAGTTCAAGGCTATCAGCAAACAGTAATCAAGGAGGAAGAATAAATGGAAACTGTTAATATTAAAATCAACGGCATCGACGTTGCAGCTCCTAAGAATTCTACAATCCTTGAAGCTGCTAAGCTTGCCAATATCGATATTCCTACTCTCTGCTATTTAAAAGACATCAACGAAATCGGCGCTTGCCGTATGTGTGTCGTTGAAGTTAAGGGTGCAAGAGGCCTCGCTGCCGCTTGTGTATATCCTGTTAACGAGGGAATGGAAGTATTCACAAACACACCCAAGGTACTTGACTATCGTAAGACAACTCTTAAGCTGATCCTTTCCGATCATAAGATGTCTTGTCTCTCTTGTGTACGTTCCGGTAACTGTGAGCTCCTTGAGCTTTGCCGTGACCTCGGCGTAGAAGCAACAGACGAGTACGCAGGTGTTAAGAACCAGTTCGAGCTCGACACAACAGCTGTTCACATGATTCGTGATAACGAAAAGTGTATCCTTTGTCGTCGTTGTTCCGCAGTTTGTGAGAAGGTTCAGGGCATCGGTGTTATCGGCGCAAACGAAAGAGGTTTCGCTACAGAAATGACATCTCCTTTCGGACTTGGTCTTGCTACAACATCATGTGTAAATTGCGGTCAGTGTATCGCAGTTTGCCCTGTTGGCGCTATTTATGAAAAGACAGCAGCTGACGAAGTTCTTGCTGCTATCAATAATCCCGAAAAGCACGTTGTTGTACAGGCAGCTCCCGCTGTTCGTGCAGCTCTTGGTGAAGAGTTCGGCTATGAAATCGGTACAAACGTACAGGGCAAGCTTGCTGCTGCTCTTCGTCGTATCGGCTTCGAGAAGGTATTTGATACAAACTTCTCCGCTGACCTTACAATCATGGAAGAGTCCAACGAGCTTCTTGAAAGAATTGAGAAGGGTGGTAAGCTTCCTCTTATCACATCCTGCTCACCCGGATGGATCAACTACTGTGAGCACTATTTCCCTGAACTCACAGAGAACCTTTCATCCTGTAAGTCCCCTCAGCAGATGTTCGGTGCTGTAGCAAAGACATATTACGCTGAGAAGATGGGCTGGGATCCTAAGGATGTTGTATGCGTTTCTATCATGCCTTGTACAGCAAAGAAGGGCGAGCTTGCTCGTGATGACCAGAATGCTGCAGGCGTTCAGGACGTTGATTACTCCATGACAACACGTGAACTTGCAAGACTCATCAAGAGAATGGGCATTGATTTCAAGGCTCTTCCCGATGAAGGTTTCGATTCTCCTCTCGGTTCCGGTACAGGCGCAGCTGTTATCTTCGGTGTTACAGGCGGCGTTATGGAAGCAGCTCTTCGTACAGCAGTATGGAAGCTCACAGGCGAGAAGGATGGCACACCTATCGAGTTCAAGGAAGTTCGTGGTATGGAAGGCATCAAGGAAGCTACATACGAAGTTGCAGGCCTTAAGGTTAATGTAGCTGTTGCTTCCGGTCTTGCAAATGCTAACAAGCTCCTTAGGAAGATTGAATCCGGCGAAGCTAACTACCAGTTCGTAGAAATCATGGGATGTCCCGGCGGCTGCGTAAACGGTGGTGGTCAGCCTCAGGTTCACGCTCGTATCCGTAACTTCACAGATATCCGTGCTGAAAGAGGTAAGGCTCTCTACAGCATTGATGAGAAGAACACTCTTCGTTTCTCTCACGAGAATCCTGATGTTCAGGCTCTTTACAAGGAATATCTTGAGAAGCCCGGCAGCCACAAGGCTCACGAGATTCTTCACACAACATATGTAAAGAAGAAAGTTCACGATTATAAGATCTGATTTTTCTGAAATTCAGCCCACTATTGGTAATCCGATAGTGGGCTTTTTTTATCTTTTTATAAAATATGGTTTTATGAGAGGTTTTTACAAAAATTACGCCCTTTTTTCATTGACATTAACGTAAAAAATGGTAAATTCGCCTATACGGGTTATATTAAAACAGACTATTATCTATAGGAGAACGCAAGATGAAAACACTGAAATTCGGCATAAAGTACTTTCGTAAAAGTATGTTCATATCCATAATAGCCGAAATCATGAGCATTGCGGGAATATATGCGGAGTTGCTTATGCCACTGCTGTCCGGAATGCTTATTGACTACGTAATAAAAGACACTCCTGTCACGGAAAACAGCGGCAGCACCTTCCATTTCCTTCTCACCGGAAAATTCGGAGAGATTCATACAATGAAGCTGTTTTTTTCCATTGCGATTGTATTCGGAATTTTGCTGCTCTTCAGAATCATTTTCATCTATGCAAGAGATCTTATACAGGAAAAAGTAGGTCTGCAGATGGAGACCGACCTGAGATACGCAACCTATAACAAGCTTATGGAGCTGGATTCAGAGTCCATAACCAATTATAATTCAGGCGAACTTCTTCAGATTCTGAACAGTGATACAATCATGTTCAAGGAGTTGTTTGCACACAGAATCCCTTACCTGGCAGACAGCATTTTCATGCTGATTATCACTCTTGTCCTTATTGCCAGAATCAACATATCATTCATTATTGTTCCCCTTATACTCATGCCTTTTCTTGTTGTTACCGTAATTAATTTCCGCAGACAGGCAAAGGAAAATTTCCAGATTATTCGTAAACGCAGCTCAGAAATGAACCTTACCACTCAGGAAAACATTGCTGCAGTCAGAATCGTCCGTTCGTTTACCAACGAGGAACTGGAAAAAAACAAATTCAATTCAGCCAACGAAAACTTTTATGAAGCAAGAAAGAATCAAATCTGGCTTTCTTCTCGTTTTGACCTGACCTTTAATGCTATAAAGCAGATTGCCTATGTTTCCACCATCGTTATCGGTGGCATCATCGCAATAAAGGGATATATAACCGTCGGATACATTCTCACTTCCTCAACATATGTTATGCGTATTATGAACAATATTACCGGCCTTAACAGCCACCTGTTCAATATGCAGCAGCAGACAGTTGCGGGCCAGAGTCTTGTAGGATTCATGGCCGCAGAAAGTAAGATTGCAAACAAGGAGGTTTCATCCAAACGCTCCGATACTCCTTCGATTAAGCTCGACAACGTTTCTCTCACCATTGATGGTACACAGGTATTAAAGAATATTACTCTTGATATTCCTTATGGTAAAAAACTTGGTATCGTTGGAGAGACGGGTTCCGGAAAGAGTGTTCTTCTGAAAACTCTCGTAAGAATTAAAGATATTACGGAGGGACAGATTACTATTGACGGCGATGACATAAAAGAATACAGCCTTGAAAACCTCAGAAACATGTTTTCATATGTATTTCAGGACGTATTTCTTTTTTCCAATACCATTGAGTCCAACATAGCCTACTCAACACCGGATATAAACAGCAAAATGGTCACAAAGTCCGCCATGCATGCTCAGGCTGACAAATTCATCGATGCCCTCTCCGACCGTTACAAAACAATTATCGGCGAGCGAGGTCTTGGTATTTCAGGTGGCCAAAAGCAGCGTATTTCCTTGGCCAGAGCGTTTCACAAGAATGCACCGGTATTTGTATTGGACGATTCAACATCGGCTCTGGATGTCAATACCGAACGTGCTTTACTTGGAGAGATTGATAAGCATTACTCCGATAAAACCCTTATCATTACGGCTCACAGATTCTCTTCTGTAGTAAACTGCGATGAAATCATATACATGAAAAACGGAGAAATTACCGAGCGTGGTAGTTTCCAAGAGCTTATGGCCCTTAACGGAAGCTTTGCTCATGTTTACAACATTCAGCAGACACAACAGGCCGAAGCAATAAATTACGACAATGCTCCCGGAAAGGAGGGTGTCGCAAATGGCTAAGAGAAACACATATTTTGAAGATGAAAAAATAGAAAAGCGTGTGGACATGAAGCAGTTGCTTCGCACATTGAAGTACATTCTGCCCTATAAGAAGCTCCTTATCATGATGTCCCTCATGCTTCTCATAGTCAGCGTAGTATCACTGTTCCCGCCCAGACTTCTGAAGATTATCGTAGATCAGACAGTCACCAACAGCGATTATAAGCAGTTATACCTGATTGGGGGCACCTTGGCATTCCTTGCCTTTGTGGAAATACTTGCCTCCTTCATTCAGGCACGTTCAATGGGAAAGATGGGACTTCGAATTATCTCCCAGATCAGAACCGATATTTTCGAGCAGCTGCAAAAGCTTTCCTTCGACTACTTTGATAATCGTCCCGACGGAAAAATCGTTGTAAGAGTTACAGAATACATTAACGGTCTTGCAGATTTCTTTTCGAACTATGTAATGATGTTCGCAATCTATATCGTAAAGATTGTTGTTGTAACCGTATTTATGCTTTCTCTGAGCCCCTCTCTGACACTTATCGTATTCATAACGGTTATCCCTATGATTGCCTGCGTTACACTGTTAAAGAGCCTTACTCAGAAAATGTTCACCGCTCAGCGTCAAAAGAATTCCAATCGTACCGCCTTTCTTGTTGAATCAATTATGGGCGAGCAGATTGTAAAGAACTATAACCGAGTTGACGAAAACATTCGAATTTACAAAGAAATTCACCAGGATTCGGCAGACTATTGGTTCTCCATCACCAAACGTACAAGGCTGAATCACCCTATTGTACTCCTTTTCTGGAATGCCGGAACGCTTACAATTTACGGAGTAGCTCTTTGGCTCATTCTTACAGGCCATGACTACGTAACTGCGGGCATGGTTGTAACCTTCACCTCATACATGGGTGCCTTCCAGGATCCTATTTCACAGATTTCCACAATCATTCAGGAACTTGCTTCAGTAAGCTCGAACCTTGAACAAGTATTCGATACTATTGATTATCCTGTAAAGATTGCAGAAAAACCTGATGCAGTGACACTTAAGGACGTTAAAGGCAAGGTGGATTTTAACGACGTTACCTTTGCCTATGAGGAAGATATAAACATCCTTGAACACTTTGATCTTCATGTTACTCCCGGAGAAACCATCGCCCTTGTTGGCCCTACCGGTGCCGGAAAGACCACGGTTATCAATATGCTCACGCGTTTCTACGACGTGCAGAAGGGCTCAGTCACAATTGATGGCGTGGATGTAAGAGATACCACACTTTACTCATTGAGAAAAGAGGTTGGTGTACTTATGCAGGATCCGTTCATTTTCAAGGGAACAATTCTGGATAACATCCGCTATGGTAAGTGGGACGCAACGGACGAAGAATGTATAAAGGCGGCAAAGACTATTTTTGCAGACAAGTTTATTGAAAGACTTCCCGATGGGTACAATCATGTACTGGAAGAAAAGGGTGCAGGCCTGTCAGCAGGCGAAAAGCAGTTATTAAGCTTTGCAAGAATCATTCTTAAAAATCCTTCCGTTATCATTCTGGACGAGGCAACATCCTCCATTGATACCGAGACGGAAATGCTCATAAAAGAAGCATTGGATATTATCATCAAAAACAAGACAGCATTTATCGTTGCTCACAGGCTTTCCACCATCAGAAATGCAGACCGCATTCTTTACATTTCCAATAAAGGAATCGCAGAAAGCGGTACCCATTCAGAGCTTATGGAAAAGAAGGGCCTGTACTACGAGCTCACAATTCAGTAACAAAAAAAGACCTCAGCTGAGGTCTTTTTTATGTTGATTACTCGTCAATAGCAACAAGTGTGATTTCGAAGTTCAGCTCCTTGCCTGCCATTTCATGGTTTGCATCAAACTGAATATCTGTCTCTGTTTTCTCAATAACTCTTGCTCTGTGAGGTCTTCCCATCTGATCGTAAAGATATACCTCATCTCCTACAACCAGTTCCTCTGAGCCCTTCATCTCAGCAATCTTTGCCTTAACGAACATATTGGGATCAGCTTCACCATATGCCTGGTCGGGAGTAAGATGAATCTTAACGGTTTCTCCCACGCTCATCTGTGCAACAGCCTCATCAAAGCCACGAATCATCATGCCGATGCCACATACAAAGTCAAGTGTTTCGCCTCTGTCATAAGATGAATCGAACTTTGTTCCATCATTTAATGTGCCTGTATAGTGAACCTTAACGGCCTTTCCTGCATTGGGTCCCTCAATAAGTATCTGGGGCTCTCCGCCACCGCAGCCACCGCCGCAACCGCCACATCCGCCGCCACAGCTTCCGCAGCCACCGCCGCAGTCACAATCACCTGACTCTTCTTCATGATGATTGCAATTAACGCCTGTAGACTCAATTTCGCCATTAATATAACGTTTAACTACTTCGTCAACTTCACCTTCAACACCTGAAATTACCTCAATTCCTGATGCCTGAAGAGCTGCCATTGCACCGCCGCCAAGGCCACCACAAATCAGTACGTCAATATCGTGTTCAGCGAGAAGTGCTGCAAGTGCCTCATGTCCGGCTCCGTCAGCATTAAAAATCTCACTGGAGATAATCTCATCATCCTCTACATCATAAAGTTTGAAGCTCTCTGTTCTTCCAAAATGCTGGAATACTTTTCCGTCTTCATAGCTTATGGCAATTCTCATATTCTTTCCTCTGCTTTCTTAGATTTCTGCTTCTATCGCAGTACAATTAGGTTGAGGCGGGGAATCCCAGAACTCCTCCACCGGCTTATTATATATAGCCATCAGCATTGCCTTTGTAAGTGCTCCATGGCATACAATAAGAACGTCATTATAATCCCTGGTCTTAATATCGTCAATAAAACTCAGGCATCGGTTTTTCACCTGCTCAAAAGATTCTGCAGTAGGGTCCGGCTCATACTTTGCAGGATCCGTAAAAAACAGGTCTCGATTAGGGTTCTCCTTGGCATATTCAGGGGTTGTCCCCTCAATGATTCCAAAACTCATTTCGGTCAGTCGCTCATCAATAATATAATCCATGCCAAGAGCCTCGGAAATGATTTCTGCAGTCACACGTGCTCTCTGAAGGGGACTGGAAAATATCACGTCATAATGGTTGTTCTTCATTCTTTCCGCCGCTTCCCGGGCCTGTTTAAGCCCAAGCTCGTTCAACGGAATATCTTCCGAACCCTGCATCCTCCATTCCACGTTCCAGTCGGTCTGACCATGTCTCAATAAATATAATTTCATGATGTCTCTTTCTTACTTAAGTTTGATGTTCTTAAAAAGGCTGGCCATTGTAGAAGGCTCATCATCACCAAAGCTGTATGTTGCTGCAGGAACCTCTTCTATTGCCTCTTCTACCTCTTCCTTTTCATCAACAGCCTTAATTGAAAGAGAAATCTTACCATCTCTTGTGTCAATAATTTTTACATTAACCTTCTGACCAAGTTCCAGAACCTCTTTGGGAGATTTGATTCTCTTTTCACAGATCTGTGAAACGTGAACAAGTCCCTGAAGTCCCTTTCCTATTGTAACAAATGCACCGTATTGCTCCATTCTGTCAACAACACCTTCCACAACGGTTCCGATGGGGAGCATGGCAATTCTTGAATTTCTGTCATCAATCTCCTGCTGACGAAGAATGTCCTTTGCAGAAAGGACCAGTTTCTTATTTTCTTCATCAACGTTCACAACTATAACGTTTAATGTTTTTCCAACATATTCTTCCGTATTTTCCACATATTCCAACGCAAGCTTTGAGGCAGGAATAAATGCACGAATACCCTCAAGATAAGTAACCACACCTGCGTTTGTTGCCTCTGCAACCTTTACTGTAGCTACGCTCTTCTCTTCCATCATTGTGCGAAGCTTGTCCCATGCAAGAATGTCATCAGCCTGCTTTGTAGAAAGGAGAATATTACCTTTACGATCTTCTCTCAATACAACAGCACTGATTTCATCGCCGATATGCACGTCTCCCTTTATTGAAAATCTGGGGTCATTACTAAGCTCATCTATCTTGATAATTCCCTCCGCGTACGCATTAAGGTCAACAGTGACCTCAGTATCGCTGATGCCAATTACCGTTCCGGTAACAATATCTCCGGGAAGCATCTGCTTGCAGCCGGCATTAATCGCACGCTCAAAGTCCGCCATTGTAAATTCTTCATCTGCCATAAAAACACCCTCTTTTCTTAAAACAATGCACTAATTCTAACCTAAAAATCCGTTTAATACAACGATTTTCGTATTACTGTCTTTTATGATAAAACGCATATTGTTGCATGATTCCTGCTGCGTCACCGTACTTAAGAAAGGGATTTTCTCCGCCATAATCCTCTTCCATAATCTTCTTAACCCAAGTATCCACAGGGACCGACGCCGTCCTATGATACGCAAACAACATGATACAATTTGCCACCTTGTCGCCCACACCCTTTACACTTTTCAGGACTGCTCCCAGTTCCTCATCGGGAAGCTCCGAAATCTGTTCCAGATCCAACTCATGATAAAAAACCTTTGCCGCTGCGTCTTTTATATATTCAAGCCTGTAACCCAGTCCACAATCCGCCAGAACCTCATTATCCGCCTTTACAAGAGCCTCCGGCTCAGGAAAGGCATAAAACCCTTCACATACCTTTCCGAAGCTCCTGCAGAGCTTTTCAATGCATGTCTTTATAGCAGGGATGCTCTTTCTTTGAGAAATAATAAAGGATATAAGCATTTCCCAAGGATTCTGGTTCAATATGCGTATTCCACAGCCATCCTCGCACGACTTGATCATAAAATCATCCTTATGACCGTCTGCCAGCTTACGCACCTTTGCATAATCAAGGCCAAAATCAAAATAGTGCTCCCAGAATTCCTTCCACTGCTTTTCAGATACCGATACCTCATACTCACTTTCAGATACCGCTCTGATTATGCACTTATTGTCCATGGCAAGAAAACAAAAAGAGCCGTCTGCCTCCCTGTTTGCTCGGAAACATTGGCCACTCTCGGCTATTTTCATTAAATCAAAATCATCTTTTATATTTACTAACATATCTACCTCGCCGCAGAATATATGAAGATTATAAACTATCACCTGCGGAGTGTAAACAGTGCTTCGGATATTTGACACTATAATAGCCCCCGCGGCTTCCGCGGGGGCTTATCATTAAAATTATACTTCTTCAGAAACCTTTACATCAACATGTGCTGCATTCTCAAGTCCGGTTACATTAATGTTCTTTGTAACCTTTGCATCGTATGTTTCAGCTCTCATAATCTCTGTTATATCAAGACCGGTTGTCTGCTTGATAGCTTCAATAGTCTTTGCAAGCACTGCAGGAACATAATCGCCCATAGATGATACGCCACTCTGGCCGTTTCCGGAATCGATAATTGTAACCTTATCAATAGAATTAAGAGGCTCTGCAATTGCTTTAGCCATTTCGGGAAGTGCATCAACAATCATTTCCATCATAGCAGCCTGGCCGTACTTTCTCATAGCTTCAGCCTTCTTATCAATTGCTTCAGCTTCTGCAAGACCCTTTGCTCTTGTTGCATCGGCTTCAGCTTCACCGAGAGCCTTAATACCTTCGGCTTCCTTTACCTTTGCGTACATATCAGCTTCTGCAACAGCCTTACGTGCTTCTGCTGCTTTTTCTCTCTCAAACTTCTCAGCTTCTGCCTTCTTCTGTCTTTCGAAAAGCTCAGCTTCTGCTCTCTGCTGTCTTGCGAACTTCTCAGCTTCTGCTTTCTTCTTGATTTCAGCTTCCAGCATCTGCTCTGTAACCGCAACTTCCTTCTGTTTCAGCTCAATCTCACGTTCCTGACGGGCGATGTTTGCATTAGCAGTTGTAACTTCGATTGTTTTACGCTGCTCTTCCTTCTGGATTTCGTAAGCAGCATCTGCTTCAGCTCTCTTAATATCAGCTGCTTTCTTAAGTTCAGCCTGCTTGATTGCCAGATCGTTCTGCTTCTCTGCAATAGCTGTATCTGAAGCAATTTTCGCATCGTTTGCAAGCTTCTTGGCTTCTGCTTCGGCAATAGCAACTTCTTTATCTGCATTTGCTTTTGCAATGGAAGCATCCTTCTGAATCTTGGACATGTTATCCTGACCAAGTGCAGGAATGAGGCCCTTCTCGTCTTCAATCTTCTGGATGTTACATGAAATAATCTCAATACCGAGGGCGTTCATATCCATCTGAGCCTTCATCTGAACTTCGTCACCGAACTTCTTTCTGTCAGTACAAAGAACTCTGAGGTCAACTGTACCAATGATTTCTCTCATGTTACCCTGAAGAGAATCAGTAAGTGCTGCACAGATCTTATCTTCGCTGAGATTAAGGAAGTTTTTCATAGCAAGCTTGATGCCTTCCTTATCAGTCATAATTCTTACTTTTGCTACAGCATCGATATCAACACCGATAAAGTCCTGAGTAGGTATGTAACCGTTTGTCTTGATGTCAACGGTAATCTGCTTTAACAGCAGTGTATCTTTTCTTTCAATAAAGGGAATTTTGATACCTGCACGGCCGATAAGCACTTTGGGATCTCTCTTGGGACCTGAAATGATGTATGCTATATCGGGCGGAGCCTTAACGTAGCCGCTGGCCAAGACGATCAGCAATAGAATTGCAATAATCACAATGATAGGAATGATGAACTGTTCCATAAATACCTCCTGTTTATTTAACAGATACCCCATGCATCTGTTGTTTTGGATGAATTAATAGTAACATAGACGCCGGCAGGAATAAACCCGCACTTCTGCGTATTATATGATGATTATTCTCCTTTTCGGCGTATATTTTATTTTTTTGCCAGATTCAGAAGAATTTCCACGCATTTTTCCATGGACTGCACAGTTATGTATTCAAAGCGGCCGTGGAAATTGGCGCCGCCTGTACAGAGGTTAGGGCAGGGAAGTCCCATGTAAGAAAGTCTTGCACCATCCGTACCGCCGCGAATAGCACAGATTTTGGGTGTTACTCCCAGGTCTTCCATTGCTTTTTTTGCGTTATCAATAAGGAACATACAGGGCTCGATTTGTTTCTTCATGTTCTGGTATGAGTCCTTAATATCCGCAGTAAAGGTTCCTTCACCATAAACGCTGTTTAAGTAAGCAACAGCTGCAAGAACAACTTTCTTCTTTTCTTCCAGCTTCTGATCATCGTGGTCTCGCAGAATATAATAGAGCTTTGCTTCTTCTACATCACCCTCCATGTAGTTGAGGTGATAAAAGCCTTCATAGCCTTCAGTATGTTCGGGAACCTGCTCAGGCGGAAGCATGGAATTAAACTGCATACCTAGTGTAATAGCGTTTTTCATTACATTTTTTGCCGATCCGGGGTGAACGCTTCTTCCCTTAACTGTTAATTTCAGTGCAGCTGCATTAAAGTTTTCGTACTCGATTTCTCCGAGAACTCCACCATCAACGGTGTATGCATAGTCAGCCGCAAAGCCTTCCACGTCAAAGAAGTCAACGCCACGGCCTACCTCTTCATCGGGTGTAAAGCCGATTCTTATTGTGCCGTGCTTAATAGAAGGATTATTGATAAGTGTCTCAGCCATTGTCATAATCTCAGCAACGCCTGCCTTATCATCTGCACCAAGAAGTGTTGTTCCATCAGTAACAATAAGGTCCTCTCCCTTTCTTGTAAGGAGGTCGGGATACTCCTCGGGAGACATGGTGATGTTAAGCTCCTTATTCAGTGTAACAACGCCACCATCATAATTCTTGATAATCTGAGGCTTAACATTGGCTCCGCTTACTGCGTCACTTGTGTCCATATGGGAAATGAAGCCTAAAACCGGTACTTTCTCGTTCTCAGTAAGGTTTGATGGTATCGTTGCATATACATAGCAGTTATCAGATACTCTGACGTCCTGTGCTCCGATTTCCTTCAGTTCTTTTTCAAGAAGTCTTGCAAGATTAAACTGCTTTTCCGTACTGGGAACTGCCTCAACCTCTTCCTGAGACTGGGTATCAATACTTACATATCGCAAAAATTTGTCTGTTACTCTTTCCATATCGTACTCCTGATAGATTAAATGTGGTTATAATTATAGCACCCGCCGTCGTTTATTGTAAACTATATGGCTATTGCAAAAACCTTGTTTTAAGGGTAAAATTAGTCAAATTCTGTTTTTCTTTTTTATTTTATTAGGAAACGAAATAATGTTTTCTGCGTGCTTATCAGCAGGAGGTTTTCTGAAATGAAAAAAATATCAAAATACATATCTGCAATTATTCTCACTGCATTATGCGTGACAGCTTTGTCTTCAGTTCCCGCATATGCCGATGGTACGGTTCCGATTCTGATTTCTGCTCCTGTAAAGGTTGTTCGTATTGCTCCCCAGTGTGCAACCGGTGCAGGTTCTGCTCTCACAGACTTGATATTGAAAACAACAGATAAGTCTGGTTATGATCTTAAATATTTTGGCGTATCTGACTATAAGCAGCAATTAAAGAATGGCACATTGTTGTGGGTTTCTTCGGATTCATCAGTGGCAACTGTTGACCAGAAGGGAATCGTTACTCCGGTAAGGGCCGGCGAATGTGATATTTCCGTCCAGGTCGGCACAGGTGAATATACGTGTTATCCGGTTCATGTCACTATATATGATCCGACAGCCGTTACACCTTCCGTAACGCCTACAGCAACACCTTCCGCAGTCCCTACGGCTACGCCTACGGGTGCCCCCATCAGTATTGCTTCCCCAAGCCCTACTCCGGAAATTGAGGACGAACCTCTTTTTGCTGAGGGTATTGTTCTTTATGACACATACAAACAGTTTAAGTACGTAGATAAGGAAATCGCAAAGAAGTATTACAAATATCAGGTTGTATGCACCGGTCCTTTACGTTCAGCCGGATATAAGCCCGAAACCGAAAGTGAATGGGTTGATTTCATTCTTACCAAATTTGCCATTAAAATATATGACCCTTTTACTGATAAGGATTATATTGCCGATGCAAACAATTCTTTTCCTGCCGGTTGGAGTATAAAGGTGGAGCGTTCACTTCCCAATTCTGCTTTTGTTAAAAATATTGTAGTGTTTGCCCCTGCAAACAGTGCTTATACGTACCTCAAATTTGAGATAAATAAGTATATCGATTTCACCGGCGCAACATATAACTAGCACAGGTGATTTACCTTGCTAAAAGCCATGAAGCGTAGTATAATATCATCGCTTAATTGTAATTATCAAATGTATAATGCTCATTTGCATCACGCATTGTAGAGAGGTTTAATAAATGTTCAACTTAAATAAGAAATTCGCAATTGGTGCAGTTGTTCTTTTCTCTGTTGCTTTTGCGGCTTGTACACAAAAGAATCTTGATTCACCCAATTCTTCAACAACACAGTCTCCCAGCATTACTCAGGCTGTTCAGATTGGAGATATAGACAATCCTAATTATCAGGATCCTAATGATATGGACGAGAACAACTTTGGTGGAGAGATTTTAGCTACTCCTACACCCACTCCCCTTGTTCTTGATCCTACTCCCACCCCTATCCCCAATACTGAAAATCTTATCAACCCCGATGAAAATCAGGAGTCTGCGGGAGTTAATGAGGACCAGCTGGTTGGAAACCAGTCTGAACAGGGAACAATCAAGGATGAAAATGATATTAACAAAAGTTTCTTTGTTACTTTTGATGGTGTAAAGGTTGAGCTTTGTCCTTATGCCGGACTTACACTTAATCCTGCTTCCTCTGACGATATTGATGCTGCCGTTGCAAACAAGCTGGCCAGCATAAAGGAAGAGATTTATATCTCCGACCCTGCAAAGGTAGGTGATTTTGTCAATATTACTTACTACGCTAACGTAATAGATGACAGCTTTGAGTATGAAAATGCCTACAACGAAGACGGCATTGTTTCACGTCTCGGCTACAATGAGCTCATTCTTGGTTTCGAAAATCACATTATCGGTAAGCGTGCCGGTGATACAACATCCTTCAAATACACCTTCGCATCAGACTATCCTGATGAAAGATATGCCGGAAAGACTGCCACATTCTACATTACAGTCAATTCCGTATACAGATATGTAAGTCCTTCACTTTCTGATGAGTCAGTGAATACATATTTCGGATATGCCAACGTTTCAGACTTCGTTATGGACATCAAAAAGGAAGCAAACAGAAAGGCTTACGAGAACCAGATATGGGATGTACTTCTTAACAACACAGAAGTAAGTAACACGAAGAGTTCTGATATTAAGTCCTATGCTGATTTCCTTTATCAGAAATACATGAACTTCGCAGATGCAAATTCATGGCAGTATGACTTTGACACCGCAGCATGCATTGAAGCGAATTTTGGTTATGCATCCCTTGATGCTTTAAAGAAGCAGACTGATGCAGTAGCCCGTTCAAAGTATAAGGAATATTATATTATTCGTGCAATTGCCAAGGATATGGGCATTGAAAAGCTCAGCAGCGATGATTACAGCTATCGTTTCAATGAGTACATGGCATCCATTGATTTCAACAGCACTTTACCTTATGAATATAATGAGTTTGAAACTGATTATGAAATTTATAAGAGTGTTGTAATGGATTTCATTATTTCAAAAGCTAAGTTTACAAAGTAAAATGAAAAGGCTGCTCAGGGCAGCCTTTTTTAGTACCATATTCGTTTTTAATACTTAAATACTTAATGCCTCAATGCAATAAGTTTTTTCGAAATGCTTCGAATTTTTCTCAAATAATCAGCGTGCTCTGAACTTTCTGCAATCCTTCTTGTCATCAGATCCACTTCTCCTCGATAGCATGCCCCCATAAGGGCGTCGCAGCGTGGAATAACCGCAATCTGTCCGTTTGGAATTGCGAACATACTCTGAAAACGTGATAATGGGAAACTTGGGCAATTTGCCCCTTTGTTGATCAAAATCATAGATCTTTCAAGAATATTAGAATAAGTGTTGACGCAGCCGATTGCCGCCTCAATCTCCCCCGGAAGAAAAATCAATCTCAGATCAGCCTCCTCTAAGGCTTCAAAGACCGAAATATTGTTTCCTCCGCTGGTATCTAAGAAAAAAATGTCTTCTTTATTGTCACGGATAAATGGGCTTTCCCCTGGTTCCGGTGGGCGATAAAGAGTAAAGCTTTGTCTTCTCGAAACGCTCTGTTTTCCTCGAAACAGTTTTCGTTCAAATATTTCGCTGTACTTCAACATATATTTCAGATAATCAGGATTTCCCGGACTTGAAAAAACCTCCGTCCCCTCTCCGACTCTTCCAAATTCTCTTGTAGTTGAAATATAGCTTTCAACCATATTAGAACATATATGGTTGCTTCTTAGCCCAACTTTCAGGCCAAAAGACGAACTGCATATTTCTGAAATAGCAATTATGTTTGAGGTCACTCCCCCTCCTCTTCGGACAGGACCCCAACATGCAATGTTCATAACCCCCTTCTTTCTCGAACATGGTACCACAAGTACAATCGAGATATTGTGCACTTGCAAAAAGAATATTAGCACAATTTATTCTACCGAGTCAACTTTATGCATAAATTATCTAAAAATTGTTATAATTGTTGCGCTACTTTAGTACGTGTTAATCCCACCAAATCTGCAATTCCTCCAACAAAAACAGGTGCTCGTTCCATTTACGAGCACCTTAAACATTGTTATAAATTCAAATAGACGTTAAACCTCAAGAGCTGCCATAATCAATGCTGCAGTACCTTTTGCCTCGTCAGGAGAATTGTCTTCTTTAAGATAACCCTCCTTGGTTGTTTCTACTCCCGATTTCTTGTAGATATCCAGAACGGAAAGCTTTCCATTGTCTTTAGTTACAATTTTCTTGTCCACAAGACTGTTAAAGGCTTTCACACCTGCTTCGTAGCAGCATCTGTCGGCGTATCCTCGATTATATGCGTGCATCAGTGCATAGGCAACCATTGCACTGCCTGAGGTTTCGAGATAGTTTCCGGGTAGTGTTACATTTGTTTCATCAACAACATTGTACCATAATCCGGTTTCTTCATCTGCAAATTTCATCATTCCATCAAAGAATTCTTTGAGATCGGCCACAAGAATCTTCTTTTGCTCTTCGTCCTTCACCTCATCTATAACCTTTGGTAAAGCCATTGCGTACCATCCGATGGCTCTGAGCCAGGATATGTTATTGAGTTCACCGGTAGATGCACTGTATGCGTGAGTATATATGCCGTTCTCTCTTTTAAGATTCTGTGCCACCCAATGAATTCTGTTAAAAGCTGCCGTCCTGATTTCTGTTGCTTTCTCAGGATTTTCTTTTTCAATTAAGTCAGCCTGTTCCAGTATAAAAGGATTGGACATATAGATGCCGTCAAGGGCAATACTCCAATACTGCCAGTTCTTGTTATTCATCTTGTGAATAAAATTATTGGCTTTCTCCGGAAATGTGGTATGTTTTGAGAGTTCCGAAACAATAAAATCTACTATTGCAAGGTATTTGGGGTTGTACTCTTTGCCCTCTTCCTTTTCCAACGCAAGTAAGGATAAAAGGGGATGACCACAAGCAACGCTGTCCAATTCACCGAGGCAATACTGATCACCAAGACTGTAGCCTTCTCCGTCCGGAACAATCAGGCCGTTATAAAATGAATCAACCCAGTCATAAAACGCCTTATATTCAGTCTTATCTGTTCTGTATATACGGAGAAAGGCATCCATCATGCAACCTGTATAATATGTCCAGCTGCGTTCCTTGCGTTCCTGATCCCAGGTGAATTCTCCGTTCTGTTTTGGGTCATTTTCCAAAAGGAGCTGTTTTGCGTAGTCTATAACCTTTGATACTCTGTCGTTCATCTGTGTCCTTTCACTTAGCTTGCTTTACGTTCTCTCCTGCGTTCTCTGGCAATGGCTCTTGCTTCCCTCGCAGCGTTCCTTGCTTTTTCCTTGGCACCGGCTTTAGCAGCCTTTATTGCCTCGTACACTCCGGTTCTTTTTGCTTTTTTCATTTCCTGAATGGCACAGATTTTATCTGAAATACAAAGCACCCATGCTTCCAGGTTTGTCGGAGGATGTGGGGTAAGCGGGAACATATGATGTCTTATCATTCTTTTTTCGCGCTTATTTATGCCATAAAACTGTT
The DNA here is from genome assembly GCA_024403375.1 of Lachnospiraceae bacterium. GTDB lineage: Bacteria > Bacillota > Clostridia > Lachnospirales > Lachnospiraceae > RGIG3528. Next base: position 2,980 of record JAKSRZ010000031.1, on the reverse strand, counting down.
CTGCATTTTTCATGGCCTTTTTAGGATGAGTGTAGCCATGAATCTTATGTGCAAGAACAGGTTCGTGCCAATCATATAAAAAGAAGTCGTGTAAAAGGGCTCCTCTTATAAGATCATTTCTTTTAACGGGAAGGTGAAACTTTTCCGCCAATGTACAGCACATAACAGCCACGGAAACGCAGTGGTTATGCACTGTCTGCCTGCCGTGCTGTATGAACTTTTTATTCATCTCATAGGGGCCCTCTTCGTTAAGTTCCTTCAGTATTCTTTTTACTTCTTCACGTGTTTTTTCCGAGATTTTCATAGTAAGCATTATGCTACCAAACAGTCTTTTTTTCAAGAAAAACGTTAATGTTTTCCTGTTTGATATTCTGATGGCGTAACGCCTACCACCTTTTTAAAGGTTGATGAAAAATATGCTATATCTTTATATCCGACTTTCTCTGCCACTTCGTATACTTTGACAGAACAATCAGCCAGCATAGCCATTGCCTTTTGCATTCTGTATCTCGTTATGTATGCGTTAGGTGTGTAATCAGTTTCTTTTTTGAATACGTGGCTCAGATGTCCTTCGCTGATTCCTATAGCCTCGCCCACCACCGCAATTGACAGGTTTTCATCGCCGTAATGTTTGTCTATATACTCCAAAGCCGCTGCCACGTATCTGCTTTTATCGCCCTTTTTCACGTTCATGGACATACGTTCGTAATCGTCTTCTTTTTTGTCCTTTTCGTGAATGGCCAGTATTGCTGATTCCAGCTCGCCATCATGGAACGGTTTAAGAATAAAGTCCACGGCACCAAGGCGTAATGCACTTTGTGCATACTTGAAGCTGTCATACGCGGTCAGTATGATTACATATGAACTGCACCCGGCCTTGCGAAGCTGAGTAAGCATTTCAATTCCGTCCATTCCCGGCATGTTGAGATCGGTTATGATTATATCAGGAGAAAACTTTTCTACGGCAGCTATTCCTTCGTTCCCGTTTGCAGCTTCTCCCACAACTATGCAATCTATTGATGACCAATCCACAGTCATGATTATTCCACGTCGTATGAGGTCTTCATCCTCTACAACAAGCACTTTATACATCCATCTCCTCCTCTGTGAGGTAAGGTAATATCGCGGTAACTTCCGCTCCTGAATGATCAGGAAGATTTTCGAGTATTATACCAAATTCTTCTCCATAGTTCTTTCTCAATATTGTATCTACGTTATGTAGACCCAGATGTCCGCGAGAAAGTTCCTGGTTTCTCTTTGAATATGGTCCTGTCAGTTCTTCTGCTATTCCGTTGCCGTTATCTCTGACGGTAATCACCAGTCTGCCTTTATCATCTCGTGCGGCAAGAACCATGATTTTTCCGTTTTCCACACCCGATATGCCATGGAGAATAGCGTTTTCCACAAGGGGCTGAAGCATCATTTTGGGGACCTTGCAATCCCAGACGTCATCGGCTATCTCTTCCTTGAAGCTGAAGGAATCTGACAGACGAACCTTCTGTATTTCTATGTATCTCATCGTAATGTCCACTTCTCTTTCTAGTGTAACAAATTCTTCGGGAGATATGGCAAATCTAAGTACTTCCGCCAGGTCGGTGGACATGATCGAGATTTCCGGTATATTGTTGATTTTACCAATCCATTTCATCGTATCCAGTGTATTACAAAGAAAATGGGGATTCAGCTGCGCCTGAAGCATTCTTGTCTGTGCTTCGTTAAGCTCGTGCTGATTTTCGATAAGCTGCTCACGATTTGTTTTTAGTGCCTTGACCATTTCATTAAAGCGATTGATAAGTCTTCCGAACTCATCGTTGCTTCCAAGGTTAAGAGAAACATCAAAATTATCCTGACCTACTGCACCTATCGCCTGCTTGAGTTCGTATATAGGTTTTGACATCTGTCTTGACAGCTGAGCCGCCACCAATACCGAAATTATAATGGCCGTCAAGGCACACAGGGCACTGACAATATAGAGAAGACGTATGGATGAGGGGGTAAATACTTTGGGCATCTGTAAAACGAAGCAGATTCCCGTTACTTCATGCCTTTTGATAAAGTAAAAAAATCGCTGATCGTCATCAATATTTCCGTTTTTCAAAAGAGAGGACCTTATTGCGGGAGCCTTGTCAGCCAATGTAGCCTGTGAAGAATACACCGGTCTGTAAAAGCGGTTTAAGACAAGTATTTCGTTTCCTGATCCGTATTTACGTCCAAACAATTCATAGAATCCACTTTCATCGGTGTTTATTACGAGATAGCCTAACACTTCCCCGGAATCTACCAGCTTTGTGGCCGCCTCCAGCTCAGGGTTCTTGCCTTCCACCAACACCATTTGCAGGTGTGCAGGTGCAACAGTGGCCTTTTCCAACAGTCCCCAATCCTTCTGAAGCTTGCTCTCAGCCCATCTTCCGGTGGTATACCTCAGATTTCCGGATGCATCATATAGGCTGAAGCCCGCATAGTTTCTCAACTGTCCGGTTATATCAAACAGTTCCTGATATATTTCTGTTTCTTCTCCGTAATCCGCTTCCTTGAAGGCTGAAATAATGTTACTGCTTCTCTGCACTTCCAGGGCAACATTTTCAAGGGATTTTACGTATTCGTCAAAATCATGGACAATATCTCTCAGTTCGGCTTCGCCCGTATCTTTGAGACTCCTGTTCATCTGCCCCCTTGTCAGGTTGATAATAAGGATTGTGCATATCAGAAGGGGCACGATGGAAATGAAAATCAATGAAAAGAACAATTTGTTTCTGAATTTGTGTCGGGAGTGTTTCATCAGTCGTTTTCACCCCCAAAATAGAATTTCCAGCTCATGACAAGAGACTCTCTGCTGTCACTGGCCTTTCTCACATCGTACTCTATTACCTTAATATCGGAAATATCAATAAGCTCCAGATCCTGTGACATATCCGATCGAACAGATCTTCTGTACATCCTCTCACCAAGGAGACGCTGAACGTCCTCACAAGATAAAAAA
>JAKSRZ010000030.1 GCA_024403375.1 Lachnospiraceae bacterium | reverse complement strand
CTTAAATCTTATAAGAACTTGAGTTCTCTTACGATAGGTGCTTCCACGCTCTTTCCCATCAATGTCTGAATAACAGCAATGATGTAAACAACAAGTAATACGAGCATTGCAAGACCACAAGCGATAGGAACAATAATTGTGATTGCAAGAACTCCTGCTGCAAATGCAAGAAGCACGAATAAAATGAGCATCTTCAATGACTGATGGCTATGGAACTTAAGGTATGCAGAATCCTTACCTGCAAGAAGTGCAAGGATATGGCCAAGGCCGGGGCAAAGATACATAAGAACTGCATAAACCTTGTTGTCTGCAACATCCTTTGCATCCATCTCTGCTGTATGGTCGTGGGGCTTAGTTCCTGCAGCTGCTGCGCCTCCCTGAAGATTTGCTCCGCACTCAGGGCAAAAAGTTAATCCGTCTGCAATCTGTGATCCACATTTAGGACAAAACATGTCTATCTCCTCCTCAAAAAATAATTTGTATTTTCATACACAAACATTTTAGTTTTTTTAGTTTATTATGTCAATTAATATTTATAGCCAATTTCCGCAGCCAGAGCCTCTTCCAGAATAACAGTAACGTCTCTGTGCATCTTAAGGAAAGTTACGGGGCACATTGTATCGACAAGATCATCTGTAAGAAGTCGTTTTGCCGCCTCTTTTTTGTTTCCGTTCACAATAAGCAACAGTCGTTTTGCCTTCATGATGTTTCCTATTCCCATTGTAATGGCACTTCTCGGAACCTCATCCCTGCTGTTAAAGAACCGTTGATTTGCGTCAATGGTACTTTCATCCAGTTTTTCTTTATGTGCACCTGCCACAAGGCATTTACTGGGTTCGTTAAAGCCTATATGACCATCCGCTCCTACGCCAAGCACCTGAATGTCCACCTGTGCCTTTTCCAGAACATCGTTGAACTCCTTAAGGTTTTCGTCCATATCACCGATTCCTTTAGCCACATATGTGTTGTCCTTATCGATATTGATATGATTGAAAAGCACATCATCCATAAAATAACGATAACTGCGGCTGTGATCCGGTGCAAGTCCCACATACTCATCAAGATTTACTGTATGGACTCCGGAAAAATCAAGCCCCTCTTCTTTATGTTTCCGTATAAGTTCATTATACATTCCAACCGGGCTTGAGCCTGTTGCAAGTCCAAGTGTGCAGTCCGGCTTCTCTTTTACAATCTTTTCAATGATTTCCGCTGCCTTTTCTGAGGCCTCCTCATAACTCCCCACAACAATAACTTCCATTGCATCTCCTTATTGCTTTGTAACTATATTTCCCTGAGCTTTATATATGCTGTTCTCAGGAATGACTCCCCTTACACAGGAAGTAGGATAAACGTTGGAATTTCTTCCGATTACGGTTCCTGGATTAAGTACGCTATTGCAGCCTACTTCAACGTAATCACCCAGCATTGCTCCGATTTTCTTGCGTCCGGTAACAATCTCTTCTCCTTCGTTTTTGATAACTACGGGAAGCTTGTCACTCTTGACGTTACTTGTGATGGAGCCCGCACCCATGTGGGATTTATATCCTAAAATGGAATCTCCCACGTAGTTGTAATGAGGCACCTGAACGGAATCGAAGATAATAACGTTTTTCAGTTCTGTTGAGTTGCCTACAACGCAATTATCACCTACCAGTGCACTTCCTCTTATGAAAGCACACTGTCTTACCTCTGTTTTATGTCCGATTATGCAGGGAGCACCAATGTATGCGGTAGCGAACACAGTTGCGTCTTTTGCTATCCACACATTTTCTGATGGATTGTCGTATTCCTCTGCGGGAAGGTTCTTTCCGATTTCGATAATCAGATCGCTTATTCCCGAAAGGGCTTCCCAGGGAAATTCAAAGCCCTTAAGGTAGTCTGCTGCCTTTGTATGGCTAAGATCATATAAATCCGCAATTTTAAGGTTCATATTATTCTCTCACTTTCTGAAGATGTCCGGATTCTTTCATGGCATCAATTATAAGGTTTACATACTTTTCGCATTCCTTATATGTCTCAGCCTCGCTCATTACTCTGAGAACAGGCTCGGTTCCGCTCTTTCTTAAGAGTACTCTTCCTGCATCTCCCAGTTCTTCAGTGCACTGCTCAACGGCCTTCTTTACAGCGGAATCCTCAAGTGTTTTGTCCTTGTCATCAACTTCAACGTTTTTAAGTACCTGAGGGAACATCTTAACCTCTGAAGCAAGTACCGAAAGAGGAAGCTGTGTCTCTATGAGCACTTCCATAAGCATGATTGCTGTTACAAGTCCGTCGCCGGTATGGGCATATTTACGGAAAATAACGTGGCCTGACTGTTCTCCGCCGATCATGTGGTTGTTTTCTTTCATGTTCTCATACACATATCTGTCGCCGACAGCAGTCTTTTCGTATTTAAGGCCGATTTTGTCCAATGCTTTGTATAAGCCAAAGTTGGACATAATAGTTGTGACTACGGTATCATCCGGAAGAATTCCTTTGTTCTTCATGTGCTTTGCGCAGATGTACATTATAGCGTCACCATTGACGATATCGCCATACTCGTCTACAGCAAGACATCTGTCTGCATCTCCGTCAAAAGCAAAGCCTACGTCAAGCTTGTTTTCGCGGACAAACTTCTGAAGTCCTTCCATATGTGTGGAGCCACAGTTCATATTTACGTTAACGCCGTTAGGGGTATTGTTGATTACATAGCTCTTTGCACCAAGTGCATCAAAAACCGAGCGTCCAATCATCCATGCACTGCCGTTGGAGCAGTCCAATGCCACTTTGCAGTTTTCAAAGGATTTTGATGCAATGCCTGTAAGGTAGCCGATATATCTGTTTCTTCCTGAGTAAAAGTCAACAGTTTCGCCTATCTTGTCATCTGTTGCCCAGGGAATTGTCTCACCTTCACCATCAAGGAACTTCTCAATAAGTTCCTGAATTTCATCAGGCATCTTTTCGCCTTCTCCGTTCATAAGCTTGATGCCGTTATCGAAGTAAGGGTTATGGCTGGCAGAAATCATAATGCCGCAGTCAAAGCCTTCTGTTCTTGTTATATAGCTGACACAGGGAGTTGTTGTAACGTGTAAAAGATATGCACTTCCGCCGGAAGATGTAATGCCGGAAGCCAAAGCATTCTCATACATGTAGGATGAACGTCTTGTGTCTTTTCCGATTACGATTTTTGCTTTATGTTCTTTGCTGTAATACCAGCCTAAAAAACGTCCTATTTTGAAAGCGTGTTCTGCAGTAAGATCGGCGCCGGCCTTTCCGCGGAAGCCGTCTGTTCCAAAGTATTTACCCATAAAACTTAATCTCCTTTTTCATGTCTGTAACATGCAGACTACTAAATGTTTATTATATCACATATTCTGATATTTTGCACCAAAAGCTTGAGGGCTGAGAAAAAAAGAGACATCTGCTTACGAGATATCTCTTTTCATAGTTTGTCAGTATTTCAGAAGTCTCAATTTCGCCTTCTGTTCATCCGTTATACGATAACTTTCCACGGCCTTCTGTATTGTCTTGTTATGTGTCCATTTATCAAGCTGTCTGTTGGTTATTATCGGCAAGGTTGCTTCGTATTGTTTTGCCAGAGCGGTGGCAAAGAACCAGGCAATCATCATATTGACGTAATATTCATCAGACCTGATTTTGCTTATCATTTCCAGGTATTCGGGCTTGAATTTATCGTCAAGATAAAAGCTCATAAGCATTTCTATTCCGAAACGGATTGTGTAGGTTTCTTCAGAGGCAATCCATTTTTCTATTTCTTTAAGCAGCTTATCCGTGTGCTTCTTAAACAGCTTGGGGCTTGCCAGGTCGCAGGTTGCCCAGTTATCAACATAGGGCAGCCATTGATTTATTCTTGCGATTATTTCGTCATAGTCCTTTATGCGTTCAATGATGAAGCCGTGAACATTCATTTCTTCGTAATATTCGTGGGGCAGTTCATCCAGAAACTCATTAACATCATCCCTTTTTGCAAACTCCTTTGCAAGGTTTCGAAGTTCAGGTGTACGTACGCCGATTGCCTTACTTTTGTCTGCAGTGGGAATCAGCTTCATATTGAAGTCTTTGTACTTTTCATCAGCAAGTTCAAACAGTCTGCTTTCAATTTCTTTTGTAATAGTTGATTTTTTCATTTATTCCAGAACATGTTCCATACCGCTTCCGATTATTGTGTGAATATGTTCATCCGCCAGTGAGTAAAATATTGCCTTACCATCTCGTCTGGTGGCTACCAGCTTGTTTGTTCGAAGTGTCTTCAGCTGGTGTGAAATGGCTGATTGGTTCATATTCAACACTTCAGACAAGTCAGACACGTTCATTTCCCTTTCCTTAAGTGCGTATAGAATTCTTAATCGTGTCGTATCTCCGAATATCTTAAACAAGTCAGCAAGGTCTGTCAAATATTCGTCCTTAGGCATGTTCAGCACTTCCATATTTTTCTCCTTATAAGTTTTTCACTCTGAGAGCACGAATTGCATTCAATACCGCAATAATCATAACTCCCACGTCTGCAAAAATCGCAACCCACATGTTGGCAATTCCAAGTGCACCAAGCACAAGGCAAATCAACTTTACTCCAATGGCAAATATAATGTTTTCATACACAAGACGCATGCACTTTCTTGAGATTTTGATAGCCTTTGCAATCTTGGCAGGATCGTCATCCATAAGTACTACATCAGCAGCTTCAATGGCTGCGTCTGAGCCCATAGCTCCCATTGCAATACCTACATCAGCTCTTCCGAGAACGGGGGCATCGTTAATACCATCACCTACAAATGCCAGCTGTTCTTTACTCTGTTTAAGTGCAAGTATTTCCTCAACCTTGGAAACCTTATCCGCAGGAAGTAATTCACTGAATACTTTATCAAGTCCTAACTCACCGGCAACCTCATCCGCAACAGCTTTGGCATCGCCGGTAAGCATTACGGTCTGCTTCACTCCTGCAGCCTTCATTGCCTTGACCGCATCCTTGGAATTCTCTTTCAGTTTGTCTGAAATCAGGATGTAGCCTGCAAACTTGTTTTCAATAGCCACGTAGCATATTGTACCGGCTTTAGTGCATTTTACGTAATCCAGCTTCATAGAATCCATCAGCTTATTATTTCCAACAGCGACTGTAACGCCGTTGACTACGGCTTTAACGCCATGGCCGCTGATTTCCTCCACGTTTTTTACCTTATTCTGATCAATTTCTTTTCCGTATGAAGCCTTCAGGCTCTTGGAAATGGGGTGATTGGAAAAGCTTTCTGCATATGCTGCATACTCAAGTAATTCCGCGTCTGATACTCCGTCAGCAGGCTTTACTTCCGTCACTTCAAAAACACCCTTCGTCAGTGTTCCTGTTTTATCCATAACAACATACTTGACTTCTGACAACATTTCAAGATAGTTGGAGCCTTTTACAAGCACGCCTTCTCTTGACGCTCCTCCGATTCCTGCAAAGAATGAAAGGGGAATGCTGATAACAAGGGCACAGGGGCAGCTTATTACAAGAAATGTAAGTGCTCTGTATATCCATTCTGTAAAGTCGGCGGGATTTCCCATAATCAGATTTATTACAGGAGGAATCAATGCCAGAGCCAATGCTGAGAAGCATACAACAGGTGTGTATACTCTTGCAAATTTGCTGATAAAATTCTCTGATTTTGATTTTCTTGAGCTGGCATTTTCAACAAGTTCAAGAATTTTTGATACTGTTGACTCGCCGAATTCCTTGGTGGTTCTGATTTTCAGAAGACCATTTAAGTTGATGCAACCGGAGATAACCTCATCTCCTGCCTTCGCCTGTCTCGGTACGCTTTCACCGGTAAGAGCCGCAGTATCAAGGCTCGCATTTCCCTCCAGGATAACGCCGTCAATGGGCACCTTTTCTCCGGGCTGAACAACAATGATGCTTCCTACTTCCACCTCATCAGGATCAACCTGTTCAAGTGTTCCGTCCTTTTCAATGTTGGCAAAGTCAGGGCGGATATCCATGAGTTCTGAAATGTTTCTTCTGCTCTTTCCTACAGCATAGCTTTCAAAAAGTTCGCCTATCTGGTAAAAAAGCATTACTGCTACGCCTTCAGAATAATCTCCTAAGCAGATGGCACCAATGGTAGCAACCGCCATCAGGAAGTTTTCGTCAAATACCTGACGTTTAAGAATTCCTTTAAAAGCCTTAATCAGTGTTTTGTAGCCGATAATAAGGTAAGGAATCATATATGCAACAAATCGTACTATTTTCAGCTCTTCGGGAATAAATCTGAACGCAATCACCAGAACCGCTGATATTATAATTCTTATAAGAGCCATTTTCTGTTTCTTATTCATAGCCCACCTCAATGATTTTTATATTTAGAAGAATATTTCGCAATCGTCCTCGACTTTTTTGCAGTTCTTAAGAACTTCCTTCATAACTGCTTTGACATCTGCTCCTTCTTCGAATTCCACTGTCATTTTAAGTGCCATATAGCTTACTGTGCAGTCTTTAACGCCTGCTGTCTTCTTAGCTGCTGCTTCCATCTTTTCTGCACAGTTTGCACAATCAACTTCAATACCGTATGTCTTCTTCATTGTTTCTACCTCTTCTTTCGTTCGTTTGAACATATGCTTGTTTGTTCATATGTGCAATATACCATCAAATATCACTTCTGTCAACACCTATGTAAAAAAAAGTCGCTTAAGTTCCCACCTAAGCGACCTGTACATACCCCAAATCAGAGTTTAAATTTAGCAACTTCCTGTTCAAGACTGTCTGCAATAAGGAGCTGTTCCTCACTCTTCTTCTTGATTGCTTCAGCATTGTCACCGGCACGCTGTACCGTTCCAAGAATAGTATTGGAAGCCTCTGCTGTAAGCTGTGAAGATTCTGCCACATTCTCCGCTGCTCCCGCAAGACCATTCATAGTTCTTCTGATTACTTCCGCCTTATCAGAAGTTCCATTTGCTGCTGTTGCAAAGAATTCTGCATCACTACCATATCTTGAGGCAACATCTACAAATGCCTCATAGTCCGTTGTTACTGTATTCTGTACAAATGCCAGAATATCCTTTGCACTGTCAGACATAACCTCGAAAGCATTCTGAACATCGGAAATTGTATTCTGAATATTAGCAACCGCCTGTGCAGTATCTCCCGCAAGTTTACCGATTTCTCCGGCAACTACAGCAAAGCCACGTCCCTGTTCGCCTGCTCTTGCTGCCTCGATGGAAGCGTTAAGTGAAAGCAGATCGATCTGGGATGCGATATTGGCAATCACTTCTGCCAGCTGTGAAATATTCTCTACAACTGCCGCATTTTCAATGCTGTTCTTAAGCTTAACTTCAAACTTTGTTGAAAGTTCTGTTGCCTTTGCAGCAGATTCTTTACTCTGCTTTTCTATTGCAGCTGCCTTTTCCTGAATTTCATGTGCATGTTTAAGCGTTGCACTTGTTTCATCAGCAAGAACATTAATGTTTGTATTAACTTCTTCTACACCCGCATTAATCTCTTGTGTTGCTGCAGAGCTTGTCATCATTGATTCATTGATTGTGCTCATCTGACGTTCGATTTCGCTGAACTCACTATTAAGTTCGGCTGCCGCATCTTCAAGAGACTGAGATGAAAGAGTAATGTTCTTCGCCTGTCCCGAAATACTTGTAAGCATTCCCTTGTTGGCGTCGTACATATTGTTAAGTGCAGAGCTCATCTGAGCCATTTCATCATTGCCATGGACGTCGAGCTTATCAACAGTGAAGTTTCCATCAGCCAGATTTTTGGCAAGGTTGTTAACCTTCTGTATATCCTTTGTAATGTTATTAATGAGCAGGAAAACAACTGTGATACAAGCAATAACAGAGATTACGCCGACTAAAGCCGTCTGATTTGTCATCTTTGTCACGTCTGTGTTGATTTCGCCTTCAGCTATTGAAATAAACAGTTTCCAGCCTGTGGCAGGAAGTCTGTCATAATACAAAATATAATTCTTACCGTTTATCTGATAATTTTCTTTTCCGTTTTCAGTAGCAAGAGCTTTTGCAGCGGCTGCGGCAAGGGACTTATTTTCATCCTTATCAATTGTTACTTCGTCATTCAGTACCTTTTTCTTGTCATCAACGCCTGCAAGATATGTGCCTGAAGCTGTGGTAAGTACTGCTGTACCTGTTTCGCCCACTGAAATCTCACCAACAATCTTCTCAATAGAGCTAAGTTCAATATCTACTGTAATACAGCCTACGTATTCACCATTTGTACCGCGAATACCGATTGAAGACGATGCCATAACAAGGTCTGAGGTTTCATCGTAATAGGGATCAGTAATGTGTATATCAAAGTTGTCCACAGTAAGGAGATAATATTCCTGATTGAAGTAATCGTATTCCTCGTTACTGTAATCGTAAGTTACGACAACTTCGTCTCCGTCCTTGTACATATAAGGGCCAACATATTTCTGTTCCGGATCATAAGCATATTCTTTGAACCAGATTCCCGAGCCAAGAACAATGTCATTGTCCTTAATAGTCTCACTGAGAATCTTCTCATATTCAGAAAGTGGCATCGTCTCATATGTAGATCCTACCATACGTGCTATAGACTGAAGCATGGTAGTAACTTTTTCCAGGTCACTTTCAATTCGGTTCATTTCACGGTTGATAGTTCCGGTCATGGTCTTATCAACCTCTCTGCCGATTAACCTTTTTCCGCTTGAACTGTTCAGTGCGGTTACGAGAATAAGCACTACTGCCACTGTCAGTCCCACAAGGGAAATCATTTTGGTTTTTATACTCTTTTTCATGGTTTGGGGGCTCCTTTTATCAAAGATATGCGGGATTATACATCGTAATTATAGTTGGCGTAATAAACTATTTATTAAAAGAAAATAATAAATTACAGCGATAATCATTTTCTTACTTGCGTGGACTTTTCGACTTTTAAGTTATATAATCTTATCAGCGACCAAAACTAAAATTCATGTCGCACGAAAGGGGCACAAATATGGCAAACCGTATAATGTTAAACCAGACTTCCTATCATGGCGTTGGTGCAATCAACGAAATCATGAATGAGGTCAATGCTGCAGGTCTTAAGAAAGCACTTGTATGTTCAGATCCCGATCTTGTTAAGTTCGGTGTATCCGCAAAGGTTACAGACCTTCTTGACAAGGCAGGCTTCCCTTATGAGCTTTATTCAAATATTAAGCCCAATCCTACAATTGAAAATGTAAAAGGTGGTGTTGAAGCATTTAAGAAAGCAGGCGCTGACTGCATTATCGCTATCGGTGGCGGTTCTTCAATGGATACAGCAAAGGCAATCGGTATCATCGCTACAAATCCTGAATTCGCTGATGTAAGAAGCCTTGAGGGTGTTGCACCTACAAAGAAGGCTTGCGCTCCCATTATCGCCGTAGCTACAACAGCAGGTACTGCTGCAGAAGTTACAATCAACTACGTTATCACAGACGTTGAAAAGAAGCGTAAATTCGTTTGTGTAGATCCTCACGATATGCCTATCGTAGCAATTGTTGACCCTGATATGATGTCTTCAATGCCCAAGGGACTTACAGCTTCCACAGGTATGGATGCTCTTACACATGCTATCGAGGGTTACACAACAAAGGCTGCATGGGAAATGACTGATATGTTCCACATCAAGGCTATCGAAATCATCGGTAAGTCACTTCGTGGTGCCGTTGCAAATACTAAGGAAGGCCGCGAGGGTATGGCTCTTGGCCAGTACATCGCAGGTATGGGCTTCTCCAACGTAGGTCTTGGTATTGCTCATTCAATGGCTCATACTCTTGGTGCTGTTTATGATACTCCTCATGGTGTTGCATGTGCTATGATGCTTCCTATCGTTATGGAGTACAATCAGGAGTGCACAGGTGAGAAGTATCGTGAAATCGCTCGTGCTATGGGCGTTAAGGGTGTTGATGATATGTCTCAGGCTGAGTACAGAAAGGCTGCAATTGATGCAGTAAGACAGCTTTCCATCGATGTAGGTATTCCTACAAAGCTTGAAAAGCTTAAAGAAGAGGATCTTCAGTTCCTTGCTGATTCCGCATATGCTGATGCATGCCGTCCCGGAAATCCTAAGGATACAAATGTTGAAGATCTTAAGGATCTTTTCAGAAAGCTTATGTAATCACGCTGAAGCGTGAGAACTGAAAAGTGGCCCGTAGGCCGGAGTTCCTGGTATTAATCAAGAACTCCGTACTCACAGGCCACTTTTTTATATTCTTCTTCTGTTATGGCAAGAATTCCGCCATGTCGTTTCAGGGTTTTGCCCATATCATATTGTGATTCGTCAAGTACTTCAAATTTTCCGCCAATGATGTCATCCGTGAGAAGGGGGATATATCCTCCGTGAGTTGCGTATCTGTCTACAAGAAGACACCACTTTTTTATTTGCTGAATATAGAAGCATATAGGCCCCTCCACTCCGGGCATTGCCTCCAGCGTGGGAGCTGTTATATTTTCAAAGGCATCTTTATCCAGTGTTTTACCAAAGTCGGTACGGATATTCTTTGTAGTCTCGTCCTTCGAGAATCGAACGTAACCTTCTTTTGTTGCATTGGTCAGGTCCACTCTGACTATGTCAGTATCTATAACGTGATTTTCCCTTTTTATATACTCTTCCGGCTCTGTGAAAGTTCTGAAGTCGGTAGTATAAGCTCTGTATATTTTCTGCTTGGCAAGCGTTTCATCGTTTTTAGGAGTCATGGAAGCCCAGAATACCATGAAGGCTTGTTTTTCTTCATCATAAATGGCTTCCGGTGCCCATACGCAGCCGGCATCTTCAACGCCCACAGTTACCGCCCAAGGGCCCTTGAAGTTAACGAGATCATCACTTTCCCACACAAGCAAATCACGGCTCGCATCGTATTGTGCCCATTTCCAGCCCTTTCCTGAAGCAATTTTCAGGTCTGTTGCCATAATGTAGAATTTACCGTTTTTTTCGTCTCTTACGATAAATGGATCTCTTGCACCCTTTTCTCCTATGTTGGATATAAGAACCGGCTCTCCGTTGTTTACATCATTCCAATGCAATCCGTCCTTGCTTAAGGAAAATCTGATTTGTTCACCTTCGTCACAATCACTTGTAAAGTGTACAAATAAATAGCAATTTCGTTCTGACATTTACAGTACCACACCGTTCTTCTTAAGAAGTTCTCTTGCACTTTCAACGGAATCAATACCTGTCTTATTCTTGATGGGAGCGAACTCTCTCTCGCGAACAACCTCAAAGGGAAGGCAGCTGTCAAGCTGGTGAATCATATCAAGAACAAGGCTCTCATACTTATAGCCATTAGGTGCTTCGGGTTTTACAAGATTGCCCTCCTCATCAAGGTAAGGAATCTTCTTCTCAACAATATGCAGAGGAAGTGAAGACATCATCTTCTCCAGGTCGGAAACAAAGAAGAGGTAGTTAAGGATTACGCCGAAGTTGTACGCAGGCTCACCCTTTTCATTCTTTGCATCCATAAGTTCCTGTGTCATATCGTAGTATTCAACGATGGAAGGTCTGCCATCTTCAAGGCAAAGGGCACCTACCTTCTCGTCAGGAGCAGCTTTACGAACTACCTTTGCACCAACTACGCAGTTTCTCTGAATTGTAGCACCTACGAAGCAAGGATCTGCAATACGCTGACAAACGTTGTCTACAGCAAAGACGTTAATCCATTCAATGCCTTCGCTGTGAACGAGGTCAAGAAGACCTGCCTTCTGAAGGGAGATGAACCAGCCACCGTTACCGTTAGGAGATGAGGAAAGTCTGTTCTTCTCTTCAAGAAGAATCTTTCCGTTGTAATCTGTAGCTGCTGCCATTTCCTGCTTGAAGAAATGAACATATTCAGCCTTATATCCAAAGAAGTCATGCTCTGTCATAAACTTGACAGTTGCATCGTTGTTCTTGTCACTTGTCATTACAAAAAGATGTACCCATGCATCAGCCTGCTTAACCACGTCAAGGAGGTTATTTATAAGGCACTCGAAAATGTAGAGTTCACGGGTAATTCCCACGTTGTACATGCCCTTAGGATTGTCGGAACCAAGTCTTGTTCCCATACCGCCTGCAAGAAGCACTGCACCTACCTTACCTGCCTTAATAGCTTCAATTCCTGTTGCTGTAAAGCTTTCCTTGTGAGCCTCAATTTCTGAAAGTTCCATTGCTGAAAGGGGAGAAATAACTCCACGCTTTGCGAGCTCATCCATATGTTTGCAGTTCTCAATAATATCCATATCTGTAGCTTCAATCTGGTCAACCAGAGCCTGAAGCTCAGCCTCGCTTAAGCTGTCCGCATACTTAAGTACCTGCTGCTGTCCGTACTTTTCAACCTTTGCCTTTGCCTGCTCAAATGTCATAGCAAATTCCTCCTAAAATAAATTAAAAATATTGTATATTATACTCTCATATACCCCATGTCGCAAGTATATAACTTCTCCGTATTATATGCCTCATACGTAAAAAAACATATGGTATAAATTGATGAAAACATATAATATAATTATGTCAACTATTCTGCAGCAGCAAGAAAGGAACATTATATGGAGCAGGTAAGATTAGGTGTTATAGGAATCGGCGGAATGGGAACCAACCACGTTAATGGATTTATTGAGGGAAAGGTTCCCCAGATTAAGCTCACAGCGGTATGTGATATAAGACAGAGTCGTCTTGATTGGGCAAAAGAGCATCTCCCCGAGGATGTAAAGATTTTTTCCGATGGAAAAGAATTAATCGATTCAGGTGTGTGTGATGCAATACTTATTGCAACGCCTCATTATCTTCATCCTGATTTTTCAATATATGGTCTCACTCACGGCGTGCATGTTCTCAGTGAAAAGCCTGCAGGAGTTTATACAAAGCAGGTAAGAGAAGCCTGCGAAGTGGCTGCCAAAAGCGATAAGGTATTTGCCCTGATGCTTAATCAGCGAACAAACTGTGTGTACAGAAAGCTCCATGAGATGATTGAAAGTGGTGAGCTTGGACAGTTAAAGCGTGTGAACTGGATTGTTACCGACTGGTATCGCACTCAGAGCTATTATGATGCTGCCGGCTGGAAAGCCACATGGGACGGTGAAGGAGGCGGTGTTCTTTTGAATCAGTGTCCTCACCAGCTTGACCTTCTTGTATGGCTTTGTGGTCTTCCTAAATCAGTGCGTGCCTTCTGTCATGAAGCCAAATGGCACAACATCGAAGTTGAGGATGATGTAACTGCTTATCTTGAATATGAAAATGGTGCAACCGGCGTATTCGTAACAACCACCGGTGATGCTCCGGGAACAAATCGTCTGGAACTCACTTTTGAAATGGGAAAGATTGTATGTGAACATGATAAGCTGATTTTCGATAAGCTTGCCGTAAACGAAAGAGAACATTGTGTAACATGTCCTGAGGGCTTCAAAAAGCCTGATGTGCAGCGAATCGAAATTGAAACAGACGGCATGAATGAGCAGCATATTGGCGTATTCAAGGCCTTTGCTGACCATATTCTTAAAGGTTCACCGCTGGTGGCAAGAGGCGAAGAGGGCATAAAGGGTCTGACTCTTTCCAACGCCATGCATCTCTCCAGCTGGCTCAATGACACGGTTCAGATTCCCTTTGATGAGGAGCTTTTCCTTGCGGAACTGAACAAGAAGCGTGCTCTTTCCAAGAAGAAAGAGGATAAAGGAATTGTCTTTGATACAACAGGAACTTACTAGGAGGTACCATGAATAAAAACGTCATTCTTACAGGCTTTGCCGATGAAATCGCATCAGATCTTACTACTCAGATGCGAGTTATAAAAGCACTTGATATGTCTTATATTGAAATGCGTGGTGTGGATGGTAACAACCTGATTTACCACACAAACGAAAAGGTTTCCGAAATAAAATCACGCATGGATGATGCCGGTGTGAAGCTTTCCGCTTTGGGTTCTCCTTTAGGAAAGATTGGCATTGGGGATCCCTTCGAGCCACATTTTGACGCCTTTAAGCGTGCCGTGGAACTTGCCCATATGATGGACACAAGAAACATTCGTATGTTCAGTTTTTACATGCCCGGAGACAAGCCTCTTCAGGAATCCGAGGGTGAGGTCTTCGAAAGACTGGGCAAATTTGTTGATTATGCGAAGGCAAATGATGCCGTATTGTTGCACGAAAACGAAAAGGGAATTTACGGTGAAATGGCTTCCGAGTGTAAAAAGCTTATGGATACCTTCTATTGTGAAAATTTCAAGGCGGTTTTTGACTTCGCAAACTTTGTGCAGTGCCACCAGGATACCCTTGAAGCCTACAATCTTCTGAAGGATTATGTGGCCTATGTTCATGTAAAAGACGCTATCTGGTCCACCGGGGAAGTTGTTCCTGCCGGTCTTGGTGACGGTAACGTGGGTGCTATTCTGAAAGAACTGATTGGTGGCGGATACAACGGATTCCTTTCATTGGAGCCTCATCTCTTCGACTTTGTGGGCCTCAGTTCTCTTGAGAAAAATTCCGAAACAGAAAAAAACATGAGCAACAGAAAGCTTACCGGAGAAGAGACTTTCACATTAGCTCATGATTCCTTGATTAAGATTCTCGAGAATATGTAATCAATATAATATTATTTTGTAAGCACAGCCATTGCAACAGTCGCAGCCACCATAAGGGCAAGGCCGACTGTTGCTTTTTTTGTGAGTTTTTCCTTAAAGAAAATGTATGAGAACAGTACAGTTATTACGATGCTCATTTTATCTATAGGCACCACAACGCTGACATCACCATTCTGAATGGCATAATAATAGCACAGCCACGAACCGCCGGTAGCAAGTCCCGACAACCCGATAAATCCCAGTTCCTTTTTATCGGATATTTTTACAAGCTTCTGCTTATTTTTGATTACGACAATAAGCCAGGACATTACAAGTACCACGCTTGTTCGAATTGCTGTTCCAAGATTCGATTCAACGCCATTAATGCCGATTTTTGCCAGTATTGAAGTTGCTGCTGCAAATACTGCCGACAGAACAGCATAAATCATCCATTTCCTGTCAGTGGTGACATTTTTGTTTTCTTTCTTCTCCACCATAAGGAAAATGCCCAAGCCAAGAAATGCCGTGCATATCAGCTTTATAGCTATATTCTTCGTCTCCCCGAAGCATATTATGGCCAGCAGAACAGTCAGAATCGTGGAAGACTTGTCTATAGGTACAACCTTATTTACATCACCCATGGAAAGGGCTTTGAAATAGCATATCCATGAAGCTCCGGTCGCTAATCCTGACAAAATAAGAAAAATCAATGATTTGGCTGTAATCTGAGGTATGGTAGTAAATGAACCTACCACAAATACCATGATCCACGAAAAGAACAGGACTACAATGGTTCTTATGGCCGTAGCCACATCTGAATCTGTTTTCTTAATTCCACACTTGGCCAGTACCGACGTAAGGCCGGCAAACACAGCTGACATAATTGCCATAATCAGCCACATAACAACACCTCATTTTCAATCAGTAAAGCATTTTTTCCATCCAGATCATGTCATACCAGTTATCGAACTTGTATCCGCACTTGTGAAATCTTCCCACAAGTTCATATCCCAGATGCTCATGAAAATGCCAGCTGTTATTTGTAAGGTACTCATCCTCCACATCGCAGACGGCAATACATGCGTATGCATTTCGTATTCCTCTGTTTTTAAGTTCTTCCTCCAGATGAGCATACAAAAACTTTCCTACGCCTTTTCTATGCAATCCGTTGTCCACATATACCGTGGTTTCAACGCAATGGTCGTACGCTGCTCTTGCTTTGAATGTGCCTGCATAGCAGTATCCAACAATTTTTCCTTCATCAACTGCAACAAGATAGGGATATTTTGCAGATATGTTTTTCACTCTTTCCCTGAATTCCTCAAGTGTCGGCACGTCATACTCAAAAGAGATCGCAGTTTTTTCAACGTAGTAGGAGTATATTTTAAGCAGTTCTTCTGCATCCTCAATTGTCGCATTTCTTATTTCCATAATCCGGTTCCTTTCCCAAAAAAACTTTAAATGAATCAAGTAATTTTTGATGTTTTATTTCTGTTGCTTTGAACTTCATTGTAATAAATGCAAGTTGCATAATAGGACCGCTGCCGAAGGCACATATTATTGTTCCTATCCCCACGGGGCCTCCCAAAAGGTATCCGATCAATGTGGCAAGGCTCAGGAGTGCTATGCTTACAACTCCTATAGGTATCTTTTTCAGGCGTTTAGACAAGCCTACAAGCAGTGTGTCTCTCGGCCCGCATCCCAGTGCAGCCTTCATATATCCGTACTGTGTGTAGCCCATGATTGTAAGTCCAACAAGCATCATCAGAATGCTCAGCGGCAAACTCCGTGGTATTGGAATGATATCTATAAAATCAAAGAAATCGACTGCTTTACCAACGACTACGGCGTCGATAAACATGGCAATTCCTATTGGTTCCTTCATAACAATGTCAATAAGGAGAATCGTTACGGATACAAGAATAGATGCGGTTCCGTAAAGGATTCCGGTAGTATGTGAAATACCAAGGTTCAGTACATCCCAGGGTCCGGCTCCTATGCTTGCATGAATGGTCAGATAAACACCGAATCCGTTTACAAAGAGTGCTGCTGCCGCCAGCAGCATATTCAATATGATTGACTTACGTGATCTGTTCAAAGTTTTTTCCTTCAGATTTATTTTGACAATATCAAGAGGGAGCTCAAATTAAGCCCCCTCCATTTCTCCTGTCAATTCCATTTTCTTTATAATACCGGTTTTTATCTTCGTACATCAGCTTGTCAGCCAGCCTGATGAGGTCATCAATGCTGTCGCATTCTCCTGCAGAGACAATGCCCGTAGAAATTGCTATACCTTTTCCAAAGCTCCCTTCGTATGAGGCACACTGCTTATCAAAGCTATTTCTGAGTTCTTCGGAAACATGTGCGTCCGCTTCAAGAATCGCCATGAATTCGTCTCCACCCGTTCTGTAGCACTTACCATAGGCAGAAAAGGTTTTTTCGATACACTGTGCCGCACCGTATATAATCTCATCTCCGGCCAGATGTCCTGTAGTATCATTTACCTTTTTCAGGCCGTTTACGTCAAACGCACATACCGTGATACCTTTAACATCTTCTTTATCCCGGAGCTCGCTTATATGCTTTTCATAGCATCGTCTGTTCAGCATACCTGTAAGCTGGTCAGATTCGCTGAGCTGCTTATTCTGTGCCTCAAGGACCTGTCTGTGAATTTTGATTCTCATAAGGTACGAGCTGGTAATCAGACTTATCGCTCCGTATGGAAGAACATTGGACATGTTATATCCGAATATAAGTCTCGGCTGAAAAATGAAGGCTACAACGATGTAGCTGATGATGCCGACTATAATCGAAAGTCCCATTCTTAGCGGTGTTTCCGTAAACAGCAATGGTATCGCAAACAGCAGAATAGGGAAACTTACGCTGACGTTATTGGGGTCAATGTATGTGCCCAGGGCTATGCCGAAGGCGAACAGCATCCCCACAAACAGGTATATGCATCCATAGATTATTATTTTGTTGTTTGCTTTGCAGAAGCAGGTAAGTACAAGAATAAGCACGCTGATTGATGCACATATAATATACCAGGTTCTGTTTTTTATCAGCGAGTCATCGAACAGGCTGGCAAGCAGCATTATGCTCATTCCCACTGCCGAGATGATGGAAAACACTCGAAGATTTATCTGATTATCTCTGGTAATATCATTGCTTATGCTTTTAAAGGTCTGTTCATCTGCTCCGCCAAAAAGCAATAAATTGCGGACTTTTCCCATAAGTAATTTCTCCCGCATCATTGTAGCACTAAGCCATAAATCTTGTCAAAGTACTTAGTAAATCTTTTATCACAATTGGTTTAGCAAGATGGCCGTTCATTCCTGCGGCAATTGCTGCTTTCTTGTCTTCTTCAAAGGCGTTGGCAGTCATGGCAATAATAGGTATTAGTGCCTTATCTCTGTTATCAAGGGCTCTTATGGCCTTTGCAGCCTCATATCCGTTCATGCGGGGCATCTGAATATCCATAAGTATTGCGTCATAATATCCTTCGCCCTTTTCGGTAAGCATGTCGACGCATACTTGTCCGTCCTCCGCATGCTCAACCTTAAAGCCGACACCGGTCAGAATTTCTTCTGCAATTTCGGCATTAAGTTCGTTGTCTTCCGCCAGAAGAATCCTTTTTCCTTCAAAAGAAACACCCTCAATCTCTCCCTCAGGAGTGCCGACCCAGTCTTCCTTCTGTGCAATTCTGTGAGGTATCGTTACAGTAAATATGGAGCCTTCGCCAACCTTGCTTTCAACTGAAATCGTTCCGCCCATCATATCGAGCAGTTTCTTGACAATAGGCATACCAAGGCCTGTGCCCTCAACTTTGTTTTCGGTGCTTGTATGTTCTCTCGTAAATTCCTCAAAGAGATGTGGCAGAAATTCTTCAGACATACCAATTCCGGTATCGGATATTATAGTTCTGAACATTGCGTACCCAGGTCTGTCAGATTTGATTTCCTTCAGCTGCATATGTACTTTTCCTCCCGGATTAGTATACTTGTACGCATTGGAAATGATGTTAATCAGTATCTCTCTGAGTTTAATCTGGTCGCAGAACACATAGTTATGCTCAACTGATATTTCTCTGGTAAATTCAATGTCCTTCGTCTTCATCATATCCTGGAACACTGAATAAACCGTGTCTGTAAGCTGTTCAGCATTCCACGCGGTTTCATTAAGTGCAATCGTACCCTTCTCGATTCGTGCCATTTCCAGCACGTTATTGATAATGGACAGCAGAATGGTGCTGGACTGTTTTATTTTCCGGATGTAGTCCTCCCTCTTTGAAGGATCGTCCTGGTATTTCTCCATAAGGTCCGTAAATCCCATAATCGCGTTCATAGGCGTTCGTATATCATGGGACATATTGAAGAGGAAATTGGTTTTGGCTTCGTTGGCGTTTTCTGCTGCTTCCAAGGCATCAGCCAGTGTCTTTCTTCGTTTTTCTTCTGCCATGACCTCTTCATCAATACTTCTGAAGCCTACAATCAGTTTTGTCTTTTTGGCATCCAGCGATACATATTTTACGTGAAGATATTTTACGTTTCTGTTAATCAGTCGAAATTGGAAATGAAGTTCATCTTCGTTCCAGAAATATTCTTTAAGTGCTTCAATATTTACCATTTGAAGGACGTATTCCTTGTCATCAGGATGAACGTATTTTTCCACAAAGGAATTCCAGCTTTCACTGTAGCATCTTACTGTTCGTTCTTCAATGGAGAACGCAACCTTATTACGCTTAAAAGTCGTAGACGTGTCTTTTGCCAGGTTTACTTCGTAAACATCTTCATAATCGCTTATAAGTGCGTTAACGATTTTGAGGTGATGCGATGTATTGGCAAGAGCCTTATGAAGGCGTTCCTCCTGTTCTTTCTGCTCTTTGACAACTGCATCAACATTCTGGAAGCCGGCAATCATCTGAGTTTCATTTCCTGTCCGGATATACTTGAACTGATAGTAGTGAACTTCTCCCTTATCGTCTACTCGGTAACTTCCCACATATTCTTGTTCGTTCAGGGTATTGTTTACTATTGATCTGATGGACAGAGCCTCCATCATCATGGCCTGATCTTCTTCCGAAACTCGGTCATTGACGTACTTTCTGTAGGTAAGGTCATAGGGCATGCTTTTATGGTCAGCGGCATCCATTCCTTCTGTTACATAACCGTCAAGCTTGATTATTTCCGCAGTGTTTTTATTCGGGTCAATCAGGAAAACGTTAAGATAGTCTCTGCTGAGGCTGTTTACGATTTCATACTGTGCCCTGATCTCTTCTGTAGCTTTGCGGTCCTTCTTAGCGGATTTTATGTACATAAACAGCACGGCAGATATGGCAATTATAACTACTCCCAGAGCACTGTTAATAAGGACAAAGTTGTCCTTTATCAGCTGAGTCAGAGATTTTTTATACATCGTTTCGGTATATTGATACGTAAGTTCCAGAGTACGTTCTTTATCCAGATTACTTATGCAGTGATCCAGCAGCTTCAGCAGCACAACTTCGTTCTCACTTACTGCGAACGCAACATTAAATTGCTCACTGCACTCTACATAATGCAGGTTACTGTAGGCTGCATTTGAAAGCAATGACGCTGTTCTGAGGCCTGCAAGAATTGTGGCGTCGCTCTTCCCTTCACTTACTGCAGTTACACAATCATCAATAGTGTTGTAATAGTCCAGAACGGCATTGGGATAGTTGCGTTTAACAAAATAGCACAGTAGTTCATTCTGTTCTGTTACTGCCATCCTGTTCAGTTCAAGGTTGGCATATTCCCCCGAATATACAAGGTTTACTTTACCTTCAAACAGTGTTTTTGTCTGAAAGATACCCTTGTCCTCTCCAAAACCTATGTCAGCACTAGCGGGGAAAATCACGTTAATATTCCCATTATGCAGGTCCTGCAACATCACTGAATAGTTATCATATCCGGTGTATTTTATTGTGAGATTATTCTGCGTTCCCACCCGTTCAAGGAGTTCGGGAACCAGATCCGTTACAATTCCTGTTGGATTGCCATCTCCGTCAGTTCCACTGTAAGGCAGGTAATTATTAAAGTAGCCCACATTAAGGACAGGATGAGCATCCAGCCACTGTTTTTCGTCTGTAGTCAGTGTCCGTGCGAAAGCCGTCTGCTTAAAGTATTTTTCCTGAAGATATTCTATGTAGTAGGAAGATTCCTCGAAAATCTGTTCTTGTGCTCGGTTCAATTCCGCAAGGAGGTCTGTTCTGTCTTTTGCGGTAACAATATAAAATGCAACACCTTTAAGCATAATAACAGCTTCGTAGTCACCGACAACGCCGTCACTTTCTCCCAAAAAGGCGTGAATTTCGCCGTTTTTCAGTGCCAAATCTCTTTTTTCTATATCACCAAATACGACTACTTCTGCATCAATATCATTATCCTTAAGCCATTTATCCAGTTCCGTTTCCATGGCTCCTGAAAGAACACCGATTTTTTTGCCGTTAAGAGAACTTTTTTCCCCTGTTACCTCCTCATTTCCCGCAAGACGATATATGTAATACTTTTCGTATCCCATGGGTTTATCCGGGTAGTTCATGTAGCTTTCACGCTCTTTATTGTATGCCAGACCTGCAATCAGGTCTGCCTCTCCGTTTTTCAGGGCGTTATAAGCAAAATCCCAGTCACCATAGATGTATTCGTATCTCCAACCCGTAACAGACGCTATTTTTCTATAATACTCATATGCGTATCCACCTTTAACTGCCCCTTCTTCAGCTCCCGATTGGAATTCGCCGTTTTCATAAAAGGCTACTCTGACAGTTCGATTCTCATTACTTATCTCACCTGCATATGCTTTTGCCGGCAAAATCATACACACACAAACAACAATCCCCAACAATGCTGAGACTATTTTTCGATTTTTCGAATTGGATGACATACGGTTCACACTCCTCTGTCTGGTCACGAAAAGCTCTATAAACAATTATCGTCCGTAATATGACGCACAAATCTGTAAATAACAAAATTATAGCACATATATAACGACAATTCCACATTTTACAAGTCTTTGCACAACAAAAAAGGACTTGAAAACTACTTCAAGACCTTTTTAAGTATTTTATCTATCAATGTAACATCGGCAGGCAACCATTCTACAGAATCCAGTGCATCCTTAGTCGGCCATTTTGCAGTCTCCGCTCCCTTCAGGGTCAACTCTCCTGACACTATTTCACACCAGAAGCAGTCCATAGACAAATGAAATGCCGGCTAGTCATATTCTATAGTATTTATCAGCTGACCAGCCTTTATTTCTGTATCAAGTTCTTCTCTTATTTCTCTCCTCTATCCCCATTATACATCAAATTTTTCAAATTGCTATTGACAAGAGGAATATCCCGTTGTATTATTACCACGTCAATCGTACTACGACTGCCGTAGCAACGACAGGCAAAGCAACGACAGGCAAAGCAACGTCAGGCATAGTATAGTTGTCAGAACAAATCATGAAAGGAGAATCACATGATTGAAATCAGCAGTGATGTAATCCGCGGTTATAATGATACTATGATTCTCTTTATCCTAAGGCAGGGCCCGTCTTATGGATATGAGATTTCAAAGCAGATCAAACAGATGACCGATGGTAAATACATCATAAAGGAAACGACGCTGTATTCGGCTTTCACCCGAATGGAGAAAAATGGCTTCATTGAGAGTTTTCCGGGTGAGGCAGATCGACGCACCTATTACAGAATTACCGAAAATGGTCTTTCTTACTATAAAGAAAAATGCGAGGAATGGGAACTCACCAAAGAAGTTGTAGAGCGCTTTATCAGTAAGAGTTTTACGGAGGAACAAAATGGATACAATAATTAACTATCTTGAAACGATGTTTGGAAATCTTCCCAACACCCGAGAGGTTCTGAAAGCAAAGAGAGAGCTTCTTCAGATGATGACAGATAAATATACCGAACTTAAGGCCGAGGGAAAGACAGAAAACGAGGCCGTTGCAACCGTTATTACTGAGTTTGGTAATATTAACGAGATTGCAGATGATCTTGGTATTGATGAAGTTGTTAACAGCACTCCCAACGAAGTGAAACGTATAGTGACACTGAACGAGGCAACCGATTATGTTAAGGACTCCGGAACAGCCGGTATTATGTGCGGCGCCGCAACCGCTCTTTGCATCACCAGTCTTTGTGGTTTCATCATCTTTGATGATATTCTTCCTAAGAGAAGCCTCATTTCCGCAGGTGTTTTAGGCTTCTTATGGATGGCAATATTTATTACAACAGCCGTTGCCCTTTATATCATTAACGGAAACAGAAATGCAAAATGGAAATTCCTTGAGCGTGAGGCTTGTTCCATTGAATATGGCACAGCAAAAGAGCTTCAGAAAATGTACGACATGCACAAAACAATGAGAGCAATATATATTTCCGGTGGCGTTCTCTGTTGCATTCTCTCCGTTTTTATGGGCGGTTTTGTTGACGACATTATTAAAAAACATGATTTTGGAGGTGCGGCTTTCTTCCTGTTCGTTGCAATCGGCACCTTCCTCTTTATAAGATGCGGCTTCATAACAAAAGCCTATGACACTCTTCTTTCCGTCAACGACAGAAAAACCATCAGCGGCAGTTTTGTGGATGGTCAGGATGATGTGTCACAACTTACCGGTAAAGCCAAGGACATCATGAGCGTTTACTGGCCTACAATTACTTGCATTTACCTTTGCTGGAGCTTTCTTACCTTCGACTGGCATATCTCTTGGCTGATATGGCCAATAGCAGCCGTTTTGCGAGCAATTCTTATCGCTATTCTGAAGAAAGATACCGTTTCCGGTACCAACTAAAAAGGAGACATCATGAAAAAAGCATATTTAATCACAATATTTACAATCGCATTTTTATGCATATGCATTGGCGTGGGATACCGTGTTGGTAAGGCTGCCGGATTTGTTAAAGAGACCTTTAAAGAAGGTATTAAAAACCTTCCCGATCTCTCCGTCGCCATAAAGGACATTTCATTTGACACCGTAACAGTGTCGGATCTTGGAAGTGATGTCGATGATGAATGGACCGTCGGCGACGCAGATAAAGTTACCATCGATGCTTCTGTTTCTGAAATAGTAATCGAAAGAGGTCCTGTCTACAAAGTCACTTATGAGGGCAAAGAGAAATTTCGTCCTGACGTAACTGTATCCGGAAAAGAGCTGAAAATTCGTCAGACTACAATAAGAACAGCCTCCTTTGGTGCGGTAAAGATCAAAAACAAAATCACAGTAACTGTCCCTGAAACCACAGATCTTTCAAAGCTTGAAATCAAGTGCAACGTGGGCGATGTAAGAATAGTTGACATCACTTCAGACAAGACATCCATAGACGCCGCTGTAGGTACTGTATACATTGAGGACGGCAATTATGATTCTCTTAAAATCACTGCTGATGTAGGTGAAATATCCGTTAAAAAGGCTGACTTTCAGGAATTCAATGCTGACGCCAGTGTCGGAGATATCAAAATCACTCTTAAGGACAGCATAGACAATTACAATTTTGATCTTTCTGCCTCAATAGCAGATATTGAGATCAACGGTAATTCACAAGGACGCCACTACAGACGCACAAACGCAAGTGCTGAAAAGTATATTGATGCAACCGCAAGCGTTGGCTCCATGAGAATAGATGGACAATAGAAATTAAGAAGGACGGAGCCAGCAGTTTATTGAATCGCCGACTCCGTCTCTTTGAATCATTTATATATTATTCCTCCACCGAGTACTACATCTTCATCATAGAAAACCGCAGCCTGCCCCGGTGTCTTGGCACGTTGCGGCTCTTCAAATTCAATGTGAGCTTCACCATTCTCTCCCGGATAAATAACCGCCGCCTGTTCCTTCATTTGATAGCGGAGTTTAACCTTGCAAGCAACAGGCTTCTCCGGTGCGACGCCTGATATCCAATTGATGTCGCATACATCAACAGATTTCGAAAACAGGTCTTCATTGTCGCCTAGCAGCACTTCATTTTTCTTTACGTCAATTGCACACACATAGAGGGGTCTGTCAAAGCTGATTCCCAATCCTTTTCTTTGTCCGATGGTATAAGCCACGATTCCCTTGTGTTGTCCCAGTATATTACCGTGCTTATCAACAAACTTTCCGGATTCGTATTCTTTTCCTGAAAACCTTTTTATTGCTGCCACATAATCCCCGTCGGGCACAAAGCAAATATCCTGACTGTCCGGCTTGTTGGCATTGATAAATTGATTTTTCTCCGCAATTCTTCTGACTTCAGCCTTTGTCAGCTCTCCAAGAGGAAACCGTGTGCCGGCAAGCTCCTGCTGCGTCATTTGATATAGCACATAGCTTTGATCTTTTGTTGCATCTACTGCCTTCAGTAACTGATAACCTTGCTCCGTTTTTCTGATTCTGGCATAATGTCCGGTTACTATATAATCGCACTCCAGTGCCTTAGCCCTTTCGTACAGCTTATCAAATTTCATATATCTGTTACAGTCGATGCAAGGGTTTGGAGTCATTCCCTGTTCGTATGTTTTTACAAATTTGTCGATTATTTTTTCCTTAAAGCTATCTGAAAAGTTCAGGACATAATATGGCATCCCCAGCCTGTAGGCCACGGCTCTGGCATCTTCTACATCATCCAAAGAGCAACAAGTATGGCCTCCGGAAATTCCAATATCCTCATTGTCATATAACTTCATCGTACAACCTATGGGGTCATACCCCTCATTTTTCATCAAAAAAGCGGCAACGCTACTATCTACGCCGCCGCTCATTGCTATCAATACCTTTCCTTTTGCCATACTGTCACCTTAATCTTCAAAAAGTACTTCCGAATGTTCAATCGATGTATTATCCGAATTATAAGGCTCATTACCTAGTTTTGCAATAGGTTTTGACTTACAAATATTTTTCAATGATTTTCACCCATTGCTTCATAACTGTCTTGCATCAATTTGATTTTGTCATGTTCATGGCTTTTCTGACGATATTGCCGGATAATTTCCCCTTTTCTTCAGTCAAAACCACTTTATGCACTGTTTTCTTTTGCCAAAAAATAAGGCCTTCTATGATTTATCTCTTCATAGAAGGCCCATCCTCAATTGCTGT
>JAKSRZ010000003.1 GCA_024403375.1 Lachnospiraceae bacterium | reverse complement strand
ACAGCAACAAGGCGCTCCTGGAGCTCCAAGTCTTGTGTAGATTTAACTCGATTCATTTCAGTCTTCGTTTTTAGAATTTGAGACCGGCCTCGCGAGCAGCATCAGCCAGTGCTTGTACACGTCCGTGATAGAGGTAACCGTTACGATCGAATACCACAGCCTCTACGCCTGCCTTCTTGGCAGCCTCAGCAATCATGGTGCCAACCTTGGCAGCCTTCTCGGACTTAGTCATTTTGTCAGTAATCTTCAGCGAAGAAGCCGAAGCCAGGGTAACACCCTTAACGTCATCAATTACTTGAGCGTAAATCTGGGCATTCGAACGGAATACGCTCAGACGCGGACGCTCTGCGGTTCCGCTGATTTTGGTACGGATACCCGCCTTGATTTTCAGTCTACGTGCAATTTTCTTTAACATAGCTTATTCCTTTCTTAATTATTTACCGGCCGACTTACCAGCCTTACGACGAACCACCTCACCCTGGAAGCGAATACCCTTACCTTTGTAGGGCTCCGGCTTACGGAAGGAGCGGATTTTACCACAAATCTGACAATATTGTCACATCAATACGGAAAAATGTAAGGTGAAGCGGTTGCAAAGGGTAGTTGCATTATATATAATACACCATATCAAAATCGGAAAGGAACAGATATGAAGGACGAATTAAGAATTCAGTGTATGAACTACATTGAAAACAGAAATGTAATCAAAGAAACTTATAAGCTTGAAAATCAATATATGATCTCTGTAGCGGCAAGTATTGCGGCATCAAAAAAGATAATTCTTACAAAGGAAAAGCTTAAGGAAGCCAGCGAACTGGTAGACTCCAAGACAGGAATTCTGTCCAGCTTCAGAGGAAATGTAAAGCTTGCATTGATTGCCATATTGGCAACTCATGAAAATCCAACAGAATATATGGCTCGTATTGCTCAAATATACAATATGGCTAAAAAGGAATGGCTCGGCAGCGAGTATCTGGTTGTAGCGTCGGCTGTCCTTGCTGAGATTATCAAGAATGACGAGGAAGTTGAAAAGGTTATCGCAAGGGGAAAGGCTCTTTATAAGAAAATGAGAAAGGAGCATCCTATCCTTACTTCTGATGAGGACGCTATATACGCCTGCCTTATGGCAATATCCGAAAAGGACGATGAGACACTTATCGAGGAAATGGAAGCTTGCTTCAGATACATAAAGGCTGAAATAAGACCGGATGAGAATGCTTTGCAGACACTGACTCACGTTCTTACAATTGCACCCGGAAATTATGCAGATAAGTGCGATAAGGTACTAAATCTTTATAAGGCAATTAAGGACAAGGGAAGAAGATACAGTAAGCATCATGAACTTTCAGTTCTCGGAAGCCTTGCCGTTACAATGACTGACAGCCTTGACTCTGTGGTCAACGATATTATGGATATCGATAACTTCCTTTCTTCTCAGAAGGGCTATGGCATCCTTTCCATAGACAAAAAGACAAGGCTTATGCATTCTTGTATGCTTCTTGTTAATCAGTACAACGGAAATCAGAGTGGCAATGTAAGTGCAGTAAGTGCCGTTATCTCTCAGATTGCGGCTCAGAATGCCGCTATTTGTGCCTGCATCTGTGCAGCATGTATTTCAGCTACGGTTGTCACATCCTCAAATTAATTTTTTGAACCTTTTAACTCACTCCGCAAGGGGTGAGTTTTTTTAATTCTGTCAAAAAAGTTAAGTTTATTGAAATTTTATAAATAGATGATATATTTGTGTAACCTAATCTTTCATCAAATGGAGGGGAATATGAAAAACAAATGGTTCCGCAAAAATTTGTTGGCTTCATTACTTACTTTAGTAATGGTATTGTCTCTCATTCCTTCAAATTATGGATTGAAGACAGCCAGCGCGGCAACAACAGACACAGGTGCTCTGCACTATAACAAAGGTCACAGAGACACAGTAGCTACAGAACTTAGTGATGCAGCAAAGGACTATTACAAGAACTTTGCTTATAATTATGCAGACATTAAGGACAATGCCGAGGCACCCGATGGTGCGGCACTTAAGAGTGCTCTTACAACACTTATGCAGAGCACACTTGAAAAGCAGGTTTCTTACTCAAGCCTTCCTACATACTGGGCATACTCAGATGCAGAGGATGGCAAGCCCGGCACAATCTATTTTTATTCAGATGTGTCCACAAATGAGTACTCTGCTTCACTTAATCGTGAGCACGTATGGGCTAAGAGCCATGCAAGCTTCCAGGAGCAGTTCGGTGGCGCAGATCTTCATCATTTAAGACCTGCTATCGACAAAGTAAACTCTTTCAGAAGCAGCTATGTAATGGGTGAAATAAATGAGGCAACAGCAAGCTCTTACTCAATTGCAGGTAAGAAAGTTGCGTTCCTTGCAAACAACACCTTTGAACCCTTGGAGAACGTAAAGGGTGACGTAGCACGTATTTTCCTCTATGTATATACATGTTGGAATCAGCCCAACCTCTTCCAGAATGTTCCGGCTGCCAACCTTCCCGCATTTGATCCCGATGATTCCAAGAACGATGGTCAGAAGGTAATCGAGAGCCTTGCAACACTGCTTCAGTGGTGCTATGACGACCCTGTTGATACATGGGAAATGGAACAGAACGATATTATTGAAACTGTTCAGGGTAACAGAAACGTATTTATTGACTATCCTGAGTATGCATGGATGATTTTCGGCCTTGAGGTGCCTGAAGGAATTGCTTCTCCTGCATCAGGAAATGCTGTAAAGGGAACATATAAGCCCGGTGATTTAAGCGGTATCGGCGGTGATATTCCCGAAGTAATTATCGATGAAAACGAAGCTGTTTCATTTGCTGAAGCAGCTACAATGAACGGCCAGACAGTAACTCTCGTTGGTCAGGTATCATATATTTACGGTAACGGCGATCAGAAGACAACTGCTATCATTACAGATGAGAATGGTGATGGCTTCCAGCTCTATTTCGGCAACAGTGCTTTCGGTGCCGGAATCGGTGATGTTATTGCTGTTAATGGTAGCGTTACAGAATACCACGGCGTTAAGCAGCTTGGTGGTATTAATATGAAGACTCTTACAGAAGCTGATGATGCAGCAACACTTGCAGCTCCTGCAGAAGTAACAGTTGCGGAACTTTTAGCAGCTCCGGATGCTTACTTAAACAAGAGAGTTGAAGTTAAGAACGTCGTAATCGGAAAGAAGGATGGAGACAGCCTTCCCGTTACACAGACAGTTGACGGTGTTGAAAGCACTATCTATATTTATCAGACAGCTTCATTACCCAGCGGTATAGCAGCAACTGATACAGTTGATATCGTAGCACTTGCAAGTAAGCGTGATGCTGATGCTCAGCTTCGCGTAGGCGAGAGCACAGGGTACACACGTGTAGCAAAGGGTGAGCGCGTACATTACGATCTTACAACAGAAGCAGGTATCTTAGAGGCTGCTTTTTCTCTTGAAACAGGTGCAAGCCTTGGCCAGGCTGTAACTCTTACAGGTGAGATTACAAGCATCAAGACAGCTTACAGTGCACAGTATAATAATATTTCCGTAAATATTAAGGTTGCCGACAAGACAATTCAGGGATATAGACTTGCCGGCGGCTCTGAGCTTAAGGTTGGCGATGTAATCACCGTAACAGGCGATATTACAAATTACAACGGTACAATTGAGTTCGTTGCTGGCAGCACATATGTTCCGGCAGGTGGAGCTACACCTACAGCAGCACCCACAGCTGTACCTACAACAGCTCCTACATCAAAGCCCACAACAGCACCTACATCTGTTCCTACAGTAGTTCCTGAAGGCAACAGAAAGTTCGTTAAGATTAACTCCATTGACGAACTTGAGGCCGGTGCAAGCTATATCTTCTACGGTGTAAACTCATCAAATGCAACTCCTTCAGAGTTCGCAATGGGTAACGTATTATCCAGCAACAGACCTGTCGGTGTAGCAGTTGACGTAGCAGATGACACTATTGTTACAGACAATAATGCTATCATCTGGACAGTCGAAGAGGCAGATGGTGTTTATTATCTTGTGAATGCTGAAAGTGGTAAGTATCTTACACTTAAGAATAACAGCACAAAGCCTTTCGTATTTGAGAGCACACCTTCCAGCGGATATACAGTAAGTGCAGAAGATGGCAACTTCAGCTTCTTAGGCACAGCAGTTAACAGAATCCTCAGCATCTATGCAACAGATTTCCGTGCATATACTCCGGGTGGTGTTGAAATTCAGGCACTCAACCTTTACAAGGAAGCTGTTTCCAATCCTGAATTCGCTAAGATTACTTCTGTAAGTGAGATTGGCGAAGAAGGTCAGTTCGTAATCTATGGTCATGCACTCAATGGTGATATCGAAGGTGCAATGAACAACGTTATCACAAGCAAACAGCCCGGTGTGACAGCTGTTGAGTTTACTGAGAACGGCACAATTGCTAAAGATCAGGCTGATGAATCCATCGTATGGACACTTAAGAAGAACGAAGACGGAACATACAGCATTTTCAATGAAGCTTTAGGCAAATATCTTGTAATTACAGAAAGCAAGACAAGCAGCTTTGCTCTTGCAGATACAGCAACAAGCGTATTTAATGTGCTCGCAGGTGATAATGGCTTCCAGATTGCAGATAAGCAGTACGGCAGAGGCATTGTATTATACAGCAATTCATTCAGAGCATACGCAACAAGCACAAATGACCCTCGTGTAGAGCTTTACAGACTTGGAGGTGCAGCAGAAGGCACAACACCAGTAGTAACACCTACACCTGTACCTACAGCAACAAGCACACCTGTACCCACAGCAACACCTGTTCCTACAGAAGCTCCTGATCTTACAACAGAGGAAGGAATCCTTAAGGCTGCATTTGAACTTAAGGCAGATGAGAGCCTTGGACAGGCTGTAACACTTACAGGAACAATTGTAAAGATTAATACAGCTTACAGCACACAGTATAAGAACATAACTGTTACAATTAAGGTTGCAGACAAGGAAATTCAGTGCTTCAGACTTGCAGGCGGTGAAGATCTTGCAGTTGGTGACGAAATCACAGTAACAGGTGACATCACAAACTATAAGGGAACAACAGTTGAGTTCGTAGCAGGCAGCACATACGTTAAGAAGGTAGTAGTAACACCTACACCTGTACCTACAGCAACAAGCACACCTACACCTACAGCAACAAGCACACCTGTACCTACAGCAACAAACACACCTACACCTACAGCAACAAACACACCTGTGCCTACAACAGCTCCCGTAGAGACTCCTGAGGTTGAAGGAAACTACAAGATGATTTCTTCTGCTGAAGAGCTTGGTGAGGGTGGACTGGTAGTATTCTACGGTATCAGCGGTCAGGATGGTAGTGTATATGCTATGGGTAACAAGCTCAGCTCCAGCAGACCTCTTGGTGTTGAGGTTGAAATGGTGGATGGAGTTATTGCTAATCCTGATGCTAATATTGTTTGGAGTGTGACCAAGACAGAAGACGGCACATATACTCTTCGCAATGCTGCAACAGGAAAGTATTTGAATCTCGATAAAGATTCTACAAAGCCCTTTACTTTGGCAGATACAGCAGTTCCTTACACATTATTGGATGCTACAGACGGAAACTTCCAGTTCCAGTCTACAGTTAACGCACGTATCCTCAGCATTTATATTAACGACTTCCGTGCATACGGTGCCGGAGCTAAGGAAATGGGAACAATTAAGCTTTACAAGCTCACTGAGGATGTTGTGATTCCTGAAGAGCCTGTAATCGATATTACTGCTCAGGAAGTTTCTTCTTGGGGCGATATGGTTCAGACAACCATTACTGTTTCCAACATTTCTGATAAGGCTATTAAGAGCTGGAAGGCAAATGTTTACATGAACGGCGAGATTCAGCAGATCTGGAGTGCAGACCTTCTTGGTGAGGTTGAAGGCGGTTATGTAATCGGATGTCCTGCATGGAAGCAGAATCTTGAAGTTGGCGAAAGCTACACATTTGGTGTAATCGTTAAGAAGAACGCAGAAGAGCTTCAGATCAGTGCGGTTGAACTTGTTTCAGAAGAAAAGGAAACAGAAGCAGCAAACTACAATGTATCCTTTAATAAGAATGCATGGAGCTATGGCTTCAATGGCGAAGTAGTAATCAAGAACATTGGTGAAGCAGCTATCGCTAACTGGACAATCGAATTCGATTATGCAGACGAAATTACTAACATCTGGAATGCAGTTATTGTTTCTCATGAGGGAACACATTACGTAATAACAAATGCAGGTTGGAATTCAACAATCTACGCAAATGGTGCAGTTTCTTTCGGCTTCTCCGGAAGACCTGCTGAAGGTGAGTTCTCTGCTGAAGAAATCAGCAATGCTACAATGACATCAGTTCAGTAATAATAAAACAACGAAACCGGCAGTCGAAAGGCTGTCGGTTTTTTACGTTTGCGTCAGTATTGTTAATGTGATAGTATCATACGGAAATCTAATGTACGAGGGGGAATGATTATGTCAATTTCCGTAAATGTAAAAAAGATTATGGACGAGGCGGTTAAGAATGGTGAAGTTGCCGGCTGTAATGTTCTCGTTCTTCAGAATGGTAAGCAGATTGCATATGCACAAAGTGGATACAGGGACGTGGAGAATCAGGTGAGTTATTCTCGTGATACAATAAATCGTCTCTACTCAATGAGCAAGCCTATAACGGCTGTTGCAGTAATGATTCTTGTTGATAGGGGATTAATTGACTTGAAGGATCCTGTGGGGAAATATATTGATTCTTTTAACAATATGTGGGTTGCGACTCCATTGGGGAGAGAAAAGGCAAATCGTCCCATAACAATTCATGATCTTATGGACATGACAGCAGGAACCGTGTATCCGGGGGCAGGGGATGAGGCGGAAAAACAGTCTGCCAAGCTTTTTAATGAGGCGATTTCGAAGCTTGGAACGGATGAAGAAATATCTACCATGGAGCTTATCAGCAGAATGGGGACAAATGATCTGGCTTTCCAGCCGGGATCGACCTTCCGCTATGGTACTTGTGCCGATATTCTTGGGGCACTTGTGGAAAAGGTGAGCGGTATGCTGTTCGGTGATTTTCTTAAGAAGGAAATATTTGAGCCCCTGGGAATGGTGGACACGGGCTTTTATGTGGAAGAGGAAAACAGAGAGCGTCTTGCCAAGGTTTACACTTCTGATAATGGCTGTGCCGCTGAGGAAGTGACAAATAATCTTGATATAAACTATAAAATGGACAAGCGACCGGCATTTGAATCGGGTGGTGCAGGCCTCTGTTCCACATTGGACGATTATGCAAAGTTTGCAACCATGCTTATTAATGATGGAAGCTACGAGGGCGTAAGAATTCTTTCAAAGAGAGCTGTAGGATTTTTGATTTCCGGAAAGCTTCAGGAGTGGCAGCAGGGCGGCTTTAATCAGTGGCAGGGCCTGGAGGGCTACTCTTACGGAAACCTTATGCGAGTGCTCTACGAGCCGGAAAAATCCTGCACCTTCGGAGAAAAGGGCGAGTATGGTTGGGATGGCTGGCTGGGCTGCTATTTCTGCAATGATCCTGTTAACAAGATTACCATTCTTATGGGAATGCAGAAGATAAATGCAGGAACCTGGTCCATGACAAGAAAAATCAGAAATATGATATTCAGGGAGTACTAATGAAATATAAAGTGATTTTCAGCGACCTGGACCGGACTTTCCTGGACAGTAACAGCTGTGTATCATCAGAAAACAAGCGTGTAGTAGAAAATCTGATTGCTAAAGGAATTCCGTTTATTCCGGCTACGGGCCGAGCTTTTGGGTCTTTGCCGAAGGATTTATTTGGAATAGAAGGACTTAAATATGTGATAACGTCTAATGGAGTGGCCATCAATGAGATTGCTACAGGAAAGCCAATTATCAGGACACTTCTTCCAAAGGGATTCAGCGGTAAGCTTTTTGACTTCATCGAGAAAGAGGGCGATATTGCGGTTGAAGTGTATTATGGCGGCAAAGCATATTGTTCGGAAGCTTTCTACGATGATCCTGTAAAATTTGGACAGGAGAGGGCTGAATATGTGAAGGCTACGAGAACTCCGGTACAGAATCTGAGAGAGTTTGCATTGGAGAGGGATGAGGAGTTGGATGGGCTTACCATTATTTCTCCTTATGGACGCCTTGAAGAACTGCTTGAGAAGGTGAAGGCACGCTTTGAGGACCAGGTATATATTACGTCTGCTGATGGTGTGTATATTGAGCTGTCAAATCTTTCCTGCGGAAAGCACAATGCTCTTAAGAAAATGTGTGAAAGGCTTGGAGTGGACTGCAGAGAAGCTATTGCGTTCGGGGATAATGACAACGATATTGAGATGCTTCAGGCAGCGGGACTTGGAATTTGTATGGCTAACGGGACGGAAAGTTGTAAGGCTGCTGCGGACAGAATCGGACCTGCCTTTGATGAGAATGGTGTGGCAGTGGTGCTGAAAGAATTGTTTTTTTCTTAGCTTCTTGACTATAGCACGTTAACGTGTTAAAATCTACGCAATTTTTTTATTATGCGTAAGAGAGGTAAAACGTATGGAATCATTTACAAAATCAGTGAACTTTTTCGGTAATACTAACCCTGACGAACTCTTAAAAGAGTACGGAAGCCCATTGTATGTATACAATGAGTCAGTGCTTCGTGACAGAATGACAAAAATGACAAAGGTTGTGACAAAGTATCCCTTCACAGCCAACTTTTCTGTAAAGGCCAATACGAATCCCTCTATTTTGAAGATGGCCCTTGAGTGTGGAATGAATGCAGATGCAATGTCTCCCGGAGAAATTCTTACCCTTGAGAAGGCAGGCTTCCCAAGAGAGAAGATTTTCTTTGTTCCCAATAATGTAAGTGCAGAAGAACTTCAGTTTGCCATTGACAGAAATATTATTACAAGCCTTGACTCATTAAGTCAGCTTGAACTGTTCGGAAAGCTTAATAAGGGCGGACGCTGTGCGGTTCGCCTTAATCCCGGAGTGGGAGCAGGACATCACGAAAAGGTTGTTACTGCAGGTAAAAATACTAAGTTCGGCATCGCTGAAGGCGACATTGATCAGATTTTTGAGGTTGCGTCCAAGTATGATCTCCATATTGTGGGAATCAATCAGCACGTTGGCTCTCTATATATGACTGCAGAGCCCTTCCTTAAGGCGACAAAGGCTCTCCTCGGATTTGCCGAGAAGTTTACAGAACTTGAATTCATCGATTTTGGTGGCGGCTTTGGTATCCCTTATCACAAACTGGCTGACGAACAGGCGTTTGATGTGGAGGCTTGCAGAGAGCAGCTTGAAGCAATTATAGATGAATACGCAAAGGGCCATGACAAGACACCTCTCTTTAAGAGTGAGCCCGGAAGATTTGTATGTGCAGAAGGCGGCGTGCTTCTTGGTCAGGTTTATTCAAAGAAACATAACGCAGAGAAGGCATATGTTGGTACAGATATCGGTATGAACGTACTCGTTCGTCCTTCTATGTATGATTCATGGCATGATATTGAAGTATATCGTAACGGTGACGTTGTATCTCCTCTTACATCAGAAAAGGAAACGGTCAGCGTTACAGGAAATATTTGTGAAAGCGGTGACCTTATCTGTAAGGAAAGAGAACTTCCCGTAATCGAAGAGGGCGATGTTATCTGCGTACTTGATGCAGGAGCTTACGGATATTCAATGTGCTCCAACTACAACTCAAGACTTCGCCCCGCAGAAGTAATGGTTATGGCTGACGGCTCTACAAAGCTCATAAGAAGAAGAGATACATACGAAGATCTTCTCGGAAGATTTTAGTATTCAGGGGAAAGGAATGTAAATGAAGATACTCGTTCTCTCGGACTCCCACGGCCGTGAAACAGCCACATATGAGATAATGGCAGAGCATACCGATTCTGATGTTGTTATACACTTGGGAGACGGAGAAGATGACATTGATCTCGGCTTACGTGAACTGCCTGCTTTCGGCAACAAAAGGTTCATTCGGGTGAGAGGTAATTGTGATCTTGGTTCGGGACTTCCGGAAACGTCTTTTGACAATCTGGGAGGATATAAGTTTTATATTACTCACGGATACCGTCAGGGTGTTAAAAGCGGCGTTCATCTTATTCTTGGTGAGGCGCTGAAAAACGATCGAAACGTTGTCCTTTTCGGCCATACGCATCAGCAGTTTTATGAGGAACGACACGGCGTACATCTCTTTAATCCGGGTTCTGTTCAGAGATACGAATATGGAGTTATCATCATAAACGAAAAGGACGGAACGATTAAATTCGAACATTTCAATTAGTTTGATTGGTTCTTTCGTTCAAAAGAAAAAGTAAAATTAAAACAACATAAAGACAAGAATCGAGAAGAAGCCAAAGATTCTTTCGTGTATTATGGACACACCTAATTTATGACGGAGGTTGCCATGAATAAGAAAAGAACATTTGGGCTTCTTCTTTCTTTGTGCCTTGTTATCGGACTTATTGCCGGCGTAGGTGCAAAAAAGGCAGTAGCTGCAGAAACAAATTTAATTACCAATGGCTGCTTTGATGAGAAAACAGACCTTTCAGAGTGGAGTGCTCATCAGAACGGAGCTACAATTACCGCCGAAAAGTCGGAAACTCCTGTTGTAGGTAATATTAAAACCTACGGAAAAATTACAAATCGTACAAACAACTATCAGTGCTTTGCCCAGGACGTTTCAAAGCAGGTCGAGAACGGCAAAAACTATAGATTTGTTTTTTATGTTATGTTGGACGCAGAGGATTATAAGAATGCCCCTGCAAACCAGAGAACTGTTGAGATTTCTCCGCACATTCGCGTTGACGGCGTGGATAATTACAGCCAGTTCGTGGGAGGCCAGGTGTCTCAGGTACTGGAGCCCGGCGTATGGACGAAGTTTGAAGGAAGCTTTGGCCCGTACTGGAACGGAAACCTTGAAGCGTTAAATATTCGTCTTCTTGAGCAGGGTACAGACTATGGCCAGGGTGCAGGCGTTATGGGAACATACTATGTGACCGGCGTTCGTCTCTACGAGGCAGAAAACAAGGCAACAAAGGTTGAAAATAATATTCCGGACCTTTGCGAAGCAATTCAGACGAATCTTGGAGATGATGATTTCATTGTAGGCCTTGCCATCTGCGGATCTGATATCGGCGATGTAAACACAATGGGACTTGTTTATAAGCATGCAAATGCAACGACATTAGGAAACGAGCTTAAGCCCGACGCCATGTTCGGATACAGCAACGGAGCTGTTCCCGGAAAGCACACTATTGAATATCAGGGCGAACCCCTTGATGTTCCTAAGCTTGACTATTCCCGTGCAGAAAAGATTCTTAACAGAATTTACGATTGGAACAAAAATAATCCGGAGCATATGATCAAGGTACGTGGTCACGTTCTTGTATGGCATTCGCAGACTCCCAACTGGTGGTTCTATGAAGACTACGATCCTAAAGGAAAACTTGCATCCCCTGAACTCATGAACAGACGTCTTGAATGGTATATTCAGACTATGGCAGAGCACTTTACAGGTCCTGACAGTAAGTACAATGGTATGTTCTATGGCTGGGATGTTGTAAATGAAGCAGTATCCGACAGCAGAGCAACATACAGAAACGATGCTGAGAACTCAATGTGGTGGAAGGTATATCAGTCCAACGAATTCATTATTAACGCCTTCAAGTATGCAAACAAATACATGGACCCCTCAGTGGATCTTTATTACAACGACTACGGCGACAGTTCATGGCAGAAGTCCAGAGGTATTGTAAAGCTTCTTGAGGATGTTAAGGCTGCTGAAGGTACCCGTATAGACGGATTTGGTATGCAGGCGCATTACAGCACTGCCGACAGCCCGACGATTTCAGACTTTAAGCTTTGTGCAAAGGCCTATGCAAAAGTCGTTGATAAAGTAATGCTTACTGAGTTTGACCTGTCCACAAATACTTTCGATGGCTCCGCACTCAGCAGAAGCACGGAATATAAGAAACAGTCACTTAGATTCAGAGCATTCTATGATGCTATAAAGCTTCTCAGAGAAGAGGGAGTAAATATCTGCGGTATCACATGGTGGGGAGTAACCGATCCGGGATCATGGCTTCAGACTCAGTCCAATGTTGGTGGTGCCAGCGGTTCAGGCAAGCAGCTTCCTTTGCTGTTTGATGGTGATTATAAGGCTAAACTCGCTTTCTGGGCACTTGTTGACCAGACAAAGTTTGAGGAAGGTTACAAGGCACTTAATACGCCTACTCCCGTACCCACGGCTACAAATACTCCTACACCCACTCCAACGGAAGCACCTGCAGCAACGGAAACTCCTGCAGTAACGGAAGCACCTGCAGTAACGGAAACTCCTGAAATGAGCCCGGTACCTGAGGTGACAGAGGCAGCGGCAGCTGAGGAGACTGAAGAGGAAGGAAGACATATAAACTATGGTGCATTAACTGCTGTAGTCGTACTCCTTCTCGCCGGAGCAAGCTCTTATACGGTTGCACAGAAGAAAAAGAAAGAAAAAAATGACCAATAATCTTATCAAATAGCAAACATTATTTGAATAATAGCAATAAATAATAAGCGGATGTGCCGGTTGTGGTTTAGAATTGGTGCACAACATAAAAGCGGACATGATGGTGTCCGCTTTTGCATTACATACATATTAGTGCAGGAGGTTTACCATGAGAAAGTGGGAAGGATACCAGCAAGGAATTAACATCGGAGGTTGGCTTTCACAGTGCAAGCACACAATAGAGCACTACGATTCTTTTATTACGGAAGAAGATTTCAGGACAATCAAGTCCTGGGGTCTGGATCATGTCCGTCTGCCTATTGATTACAATCTTGTACAGGATAAAGAAGGCAACTTTATTGTAGAGAATTTTAAGTATATCGATAATGCCATTGAATGGTGCAAAAAGAACGGTCTTAACATTGTTCTTGATATGCACAAGACATGCGGATACTCTTTCGATAAGGGAGAGGGCGAAGGCAGAGGCTTCTTTAAGAGCGAAAAACTCATTAAGCAGTTCCTCGCATTCTGGGAAGAAATGGCAAAGAGATACGGACAGTACGACTCTTTCGTATGCTTCGAGCTTTTGAACGAAATAGTTGACGCTGATGACAACGAACTCTTTAAGGACATTGCAAAGAGAGCGTTTGATATAATCAGAAAGTATGCACCCCTTACAAAAATCATGTACGGAAGCTACTGGAACAACAGCGTTCACGCCGTAAAGGACTGCACAATGCCTTTTGACGAAAACTGCGTATACGATATGCACTGCTATGACCCTATGGTGTTCACACATCAGGGTGCAGGCTGGCTGGAAGATATGCCTAAGGATTTCAGACTTTCATACCCTCTCACTGCTGAAGATTTCAGAAATGAGGCGGCACGCACCAATATGCCTGAAGTATATTTTGCACTTAATGAGGACTGCCTCTCAGCAGAATACTTTGAGAGCATAATGGCAGAAGCGATTAAGACTGCAGAGGACCGCAATGTAATTCTTTACTGTGGTGAGTACGGCGTTATTGATAAGGCAGATCCTGAAGCAGCAGTAAGATGGTACACAGACATACATAAAGTGTTTAAGAAATACGGAATCGGAAGTGCAGCCTGGAGCTACAAGGCAATGGATTTCGGCTTTATTTGCGGAAATGTGGATTCTGTACGTGACAAGCTCCTTGGCGTTATGAAAAAATAACGAAAATATTACGGAGAGAAAACCATGAAGAAGATTTTCAAACTGATTTCAACGTTGTGCATTATATCGATGCTGGCCGGATGTGCCAATAATTCTCATGTTGAGATTGAGATAACACCAACATCAACACCGACTGCGGCACCTACGAATTCCATAGCACCGACCGAAGAGATAAAGGCAACAGAGGCACCCAAGGCTACAGACACCCCTGTACCTACAGCCACCAATACACCGATACCCACAGCTACCAATACTCCTACTCCCAAGCCTACAGCAACACCTGTTCCTGAAGGCGAGATTGACAGAACACCTGCCTGGGATATCGTAAATAAGATGAGTGTGGGCTGGAATCTTGGTAACACCTTTGATGCAACCGGAAAGTCCGGTCTTGCAGCGGAAACATATTGGGGACAGCCCAAAACCACCGAAGCAATGATGGATTTTCTTGCAGATGCAGGAATCAATACAATCAGAATTCCTGTTACTTTTGCAAAACATATCGGTCCGGCTCCGGATTATACAATTGACCCTGATTGGCTTGCAAGATTGAAAGAGGTTGTGGATTATTGCATAAACAATGAGCAATATGTTCTCCTTGATACTCACCATGAGCCTGATTACTGGCTTGTTCCTTCCAAAGAGAAGGAAGAGGCTGTTACGGCTGAACTTGCCGCTATATGGACACAGGTTGCAGAGTATTTTAAGGATTATGATCAGCACCTTGTTTTTGAAGGCATGAACGAGCCAAGAACAAAAGGCTCAGCTGCAGAATGGCAGGGCGGAACTCAGGATGAGAGAGAAGTCATCAATAACTTAAATAAAGCATTTGTGGATGCTGTACGTGCAACAGGCGGAAACAATGAAACAAGACTTCTTGTAATCTGTCCTTACGGAAATTCAGTTACCGCCAGCAGTATTAAAAATCTGGAAGTACCTGAAGATGCTTACATTGCAGTAGCGGCTCATATGTACACACCATATACATTTACATATGAACCTACCAGTGGCAGCGTATTCTACTGGAGCAATGATTCAAAGTGGGATATTCTCGGACAGTTGCGCACACTTAAGACCAATCTTATGGATAATGGCGTACCCGTAATTATTACAGAGTTTGGTGCTGTACATAAAACAAAGAAGGACGCTGAAGGAAACATTG
The DNA here is from genome assembly GCA_024403375.1 of Lachnospiraceae bacterium. GTDB lineage: Bacteria > Bacillota > Clostridia > Lachnospirales > Lachnospiraceae > RGIG3528. Next base: position 37,414 of record JAKSRZ010000003.1, on the reverse strand, counting down.
TAGATAACACTCAGGAAGTTGTTAAATGGCTGGAATTATACATGTCTCTTGCCAACGAATACGAGTGTCCTGCAATCTGGTGGGATAATAATATATATTCCACAAGCGGTGAAAAATTCGGATTGTTTAACAGAAAGAGACTGGCTTTCTACAATGAAGATATTGCAAACAAGCTTATCGAAATGGGAAACAAACGAATCAACCAGTAAACAACACATAACTTATACACCTAAATAGAAGAAACGCCGGAATCGGGAAAGATTCCGGCGTTTCTGTATTTACGATTTACTTTGCCTCCTGAAAATGTGTGCTGAGCACTTTTCCCTGAAGGCAGTAGGGGTGCACCCCTTATATTTTTTGAAAAGTCTGTTAAAAGTTGGAATGGACGTGAAACCCGTTGTAATTGCTACTTCGGTTATGGAAATCTGAGGATTTTCCAACATGGTTTCCGCAGCCTTGATTCTTCTGAAGTTGACATAATCACAGAATGTATAGCCTGTATAGTCCTTGAAAAGTCTTGAAAAATGGAACTTACTGAAGCCCATTTTTTCGGCCATGTTATCTAACGACAAATCTTCAGCATAATGAGTTTCTATGTACTGGAGAAGATTGTTAAACAGCTGAGTGTATTTTTTGTTTACAGGGGTGACATTCTGAATTCCGTCCTCCTTTTTCAGCCAATCATACCCCAATAATGTAAGCATCTCGAGAATAAGTGAGTGAATTGTCAGTTCGTATAATTCGTGCTTTGACTGAAGAAAGTACTCATCCTTGATTTTTAACAGAACCCTGTAAATGTCATCATATATGTTGGGGTACTCAACACGAGTGATTAAAAAAGGCTCGGCAAACATAGGCTGAATTCTGGCAAAACCATTAAGATTTTCCAACTCTGTAAGATTAAACATGAAGACAAAACGAGTTCCGGAATCAGGGGCGGTGCAGCTATGCAGAGTTCCGGGGGTGACAAATAAAATTTCACCTGCTTTAACGTTATATTGCTTATCGTTTGCTTCCACACAATAATAGTTGGTGAGCGGCATGATTATTTCCAGTGATTTGTGCCAGTGGAGAGGGTAGTTGGTTGTTACATTATTGTACCAGACTCTTACAGCCGACTTACCTGAAAAATATACGTGCTCACGGTTTCCATGCATCTGCTGACGGCCTACATGATCATAGTTTGCACTAAATAAGTCCAATGTTTTCTTATCTTCTGTTGCTAATTCTTGTATGGTCATTATATCTTGCATTTATTGCTTATTTGGCAATTTTTCCTTTCACAAGCGCGTTTCCAGCACCCTTTTTTAGTATTTTAGCACAAAAAATGCTATAGTCCATACCAAGATTTTATAAATTATTTAGCAAAATTGATAAAGAAAACAGCAATAAATGGAGTGCATTCTATATCACCCGTTGCTATAATCAAAAACGGACGCGTCTAACGCGTTGCATGCAATAAATAGCTAAAGGGAGATTGCATATTTATTGTGTATTTTGGAGGAATTTATGAACGGTCTGAAGAAATTTTTAATCGCATTAGGTGTGGTTGCGGCCTTTGCTGTTCTTATCGTTGTACTTAAGAGCAGACCGGCTGAAGATAACCACTTGAAGTACGCAGGAACCGACCTCGTTACCGACGTTGATGGTGCAGTGCGTGAGGGAACTTACAGCAAGTATCTTCTCAATCATGCTGAAGCCGGCTATCCCGGCAGTTCTGTTGATGTTGACATTTTCAGCTATCAGGACGCAGAGGATGTTGAGGTAAAGACAAACTATCATAATGAGGATAAGGTTCTCTTCACAGGGGAAACATCCAGCGTTACCTGGACAGTAAATGTGCCCGAGAGCGGTATTTATAATGTATATCTTGAATACCTTGCAGAGGACTCTCGTGGTGTTCAGGTTGAGCGAAGCTTTAAGATAAACGGAGAACTCCCTTTCTCTGATTCCGAGAATCTTTGCTTCTACCGTATCTGGAAGGATGCATATGCTCCCAAGACAGATAACCAGGGCAACCAGATTCGTCCTAAGCAGGAGGAAATCTTTGACTGGCAGAGCGTACGCTTCAGAGATGATATGGGTTACGAGCTTGAGCCCTATCAGTTCTACTTTGAGGCAGGTGCAAACACATTGACACTTGATGCTGTCAATGAGCCTATGTCAATCAGAAAGCTTGCTCTTGTTCCTGTACAGGAGACAGCTACATATTCAGAATACAGTGCATCTAACGGCGGCAAGAACGCAACAGGTGCAGGACTTACATATTATAACCTGATGGAAGGTGAGTCATCAGCTCGCCGTTCCGAGCCTTCACTCTATGCCAAGTATGATAAGGCTGCTGCTAACACTTCTCCCTACAGTGTTACAACAACAATCCTTAACTACGTCGGCGGTGATGCTTGGAGATCTTCCGGTCAGTGGATTGAGTGGGATATCGAAGTTCCTGAAGACGGCTATTACAACATTGCCGTAAAGGGACGTCAGAACTATGCTCGTGGTGCTATTTCCAACAGAAGCCTTCTCATTGACGGCGAGATTCCTTTTAAGGAAGTTCAGGAAATCGGCTTCCAGTACAGCAATGACTGGGAAGTTGTAGAACTTGGTGATGACAACGGTAACCTTTACAACTTCTACCTTACAAAGGGAAAGCACACAATCCGACTTGAGGCAACACTCGGTGCGTTAGGCGGAATCCTTCAGCGTCTCGAGGACTCAACATTCAAACTTAATCAGATTTATCGTACAATTCTCGTTTACACAGGTGCTTCACCTGATACAAAGCGTGACTACCGTATCGAGAAGGTATTCCCCGAAGTTATCGAGGCTCTCGATCTTGAGTATAAGCGCCTTTACAAGGTTGTAGATGATACAGTTCTTTACACAGGTCAGAAAGCAGACCAGATTGCAACTGCACAGACAATTGCAAGACAGATGGAGCGTTTCGTAGAGAGACCTGAAAAGATTACAAGAGAATTTACAGCATTCAAGGATAACATTTCCGCAGTCGGAACATCAATGCTTACACTTTCCGAAATCAAGCTTGATATCGACTACGTAGTAGTTAAGGGTGCGGATGCCAAGTTCGAAAAGGATAAGGCAAACGCCTTCGATAAGATTGCTCACGAAATCAAAGCATTCGTTGCCAGCTTCGTAGTTGACTACAACGCAGTCGGCGACGTATACGATAAGAACGCAGACGATGTTATCAAGGTATGGGTAGCAACAGGTCGTGACCAGGGTATTATCATTAAGACAATGATTGATGATACATTCACTCCTGAAACAGACATCAAGGTAAACCTTGAAATCGTTGATGCGGGAGCACTGCTTTCTGCCGTACTTGCAGGACGTGGCCCGGATGTAGTTCTTACAGTTAACCCTGACCAGCCTGTAAACTACGCACTCCGTGGTGCAGCAGTAGATATTACAAGATTTGCTGATTATAAGGATGTGCTTGCAGCATACCATCCCGCTTCTTATGTTCAGTACGAGTATGAAGGCGGAATTTACGGTGTTCCCGAAACACAGTCCTTCTCAGTTCTTTTCTACAGAAAAGACGTTCTCGAAGAACTTGGACTTGATGTTCCTAAGACATGGCCTGAGCTCATCGAGATGCTTCCAACAATTCAGGGTAACAGCATGTCGGTAGGTGTTCCTTCCGCAGCAGGTTCATCCGGTTCAGCACTTGCTGTTTCAACTTCCGGTGACCTTACACTTTACTTCACACTGCTCTTCCAGTATGGCGGAGAGGTTTACAACGAGCTTGGTTCAAAAGCAATCGTTGATTCCGAAATCGGCGTTAAGGCACTTGAAGATTACTCAAAATATTTCACGGATTACGGCATTCCTACAATCTTTGACTTTGCCAGCCGTTTCCGTACAGGTGAAATGCCTCTCGGCGTTTTCCCTTACAGCATGTACAATACTCTTCAGGTATCTGCTCCTGAAATCAGAGGACTTTGGGACTTCACATATGCACCCGGTACTCTGAAGGTTGATGAGAACGGAAACGAATACATCGACCGAACATCCTTCGTATCAGCTATGGCAACAATGATGATCGAAAACGAGAAGAGAAGCGAAGCGAAGACAATGAAGGCGTGGGAGTTCATGAAATGGTGGGCTGCCGCAGATACTCAGGTTCGATACGGCCGAGAGATCGAAGCACTCCTTGGTGCATCCTCACGTTACAACACAGCAAACCGTGAAGCATTCAAGCAGCTTGCATGGTCTGCAGAAGACATTGCAATCCTTGATGAGCAGTGGGATGACATTGCAGGAATCAGAGAAGTTCCCGGTGGTTACTATGCAGGTCGTCACGTAACAAATGCCATCAGAAAGATCATCAACGAAAAGTCTGATCCTCGTGAGACAATCATCGATTACACGATTCAGATTAACGATGAGCTTGAAAAGAAACGTAAAGAATTCAATTTACCGATGGAGTGATAGGAGAGAGGCATTATGAAAGAATATTTTCAAAAGTTATTTATAATGCGAAAGCATAACTTCCAAGTTGCCTTAAAGCAGGCAAGGAAGATGAAGATGTGCTACTTATTCCTTCTTCCTTTCGCATTGATTTTCTTCACATTTACTATTTTACCCGTATTTACATCAATCTTCCTGAGCTTCACGTACTACAACGTACTGGAGCCCCCGAGATTTACGGGATTAACCAATTACTTTTCACTTTTGCTGGATGATGAAATCTTTATTAAAGCAGTAAAGAACACATTCGTCCTTGCAATTATTACAGGTCCTGTCGGTTATATCATGTCCTTCCTTTTCGCATGGCTCATCAATGAGCTTCCGAGATGGATCAGAACAATTGCGGTTATCGTATTCTATGCACCCTCACTTGCAGGTAACGTAGTATTCATCTTCGCAATTCTCTTCCGAGGCGACGTATACGGTTACGTTAACCAGTGGCTCATCGAGCTCGGCATTATCGACACACCTATCCTTTGGCTTATCAATCCTCAGTACATGCTTCCGGTATGTATGGGCGTCATCCTTTGGTCCTCACTTGGTACCGGATTCCTTTCATTCGTTGCCGGACTTCAGGGCGTTGACCCTTCACTTCACGAAGCAGGATATGTGGATGGTATCAAGAACCGCTGGCAGGAACTTTACTACATTACACTTCCCAGCATGAGACCTATGCTTATGTTCGGTGCCGTAATGTCAATCACAACTTCCTTCGGTGTACATGATATTACAGCAGCCCTCTGTGGTAACCCCAGTACGGACTACGCAGCACACACCATCGTTACTCACCTTATCGACTACGGTTCGACAAGATACGAGATGGGTTATGCATCTGCAGTTGCAACGTTGTTATTCCTTGTTATGATTCTCTGCAATAAATTCGTACAGTCCTTGTTAAGGAGATTGGGAACCTGATATGAGCAAAAAAGAAAAAGTCAAAAAAGTAAAAGTATACAAGAAGAAACCCAAATTTCTTCGCAGAAGAAAGCCCAACCGCTCAAGAGGCGGCGACTTCTTCCTTTCAATATTCCTGACATTAATGGCATTGATCATGGTAGCACCTCTGGTGTTCGCAATCAGTTCATCATTGAAGCCTCTGGACGAGCTCTTCATTTTCCCGCCCAAGTTCTTTGCTAAGAATCCTTCAATGGATAACTTCTCAGACCTGTTTGTTACCATGGGCAAATCCTGGGTTACATTCCCAAGATACGTCTTCAACACAGTATTCCTTACATTTGTAGGTACTCTCGGCCACATCATTGTCGCATCAATGGCTGCTTTCGTACTTGCAAAGTATGATTTCCCCGGCGGAAAAGGATTTTTCAGACTTGTTACAGTAGCCCTCATGTTCAACGGTTACGTTACAGCAATTCCTAACTACGTTATCATGAACAAGCTGGGTATGATTGATACATACTGGGCAATCATCATTCCCGCCTTCGGTGCACCCCTTGGACTCTTCCTTATGAAACAGTTCATGGAAGGACTTCCCGGAGCACTTATCGAAGCTGCAAAGATTGACGGTGCAAAAGAGTGGGGTATTTTCCTTCACATCGTAATGCCTAACGTTAAGCCTGCATGGCTTACAGTAATCATATTCACAGTACAGGCTCTCTGGAACAACGGTGCCACAACAGTTATCTACTCCGAGGAAAAGAAGACACTGTCCTTCGCACTCCGTCAGATTACAAGTGGTAACGCAATTGCAAGAACAGGTCAGGCTTATGCCGTATCAATCGTTCTTATGATTGTGCCTATCTTCATCTTCATTCTTTCACAGAGCCAGATTCTTGAAACAATGGCAAGTTCAGGTCTTAAGGACTAAAAGGAGGCGCAATGAAAAATATGTTAAAGAGAATCTGCGCACTCGTTTTTGCCGCAGCATTTGTTCTTATCCTGGTTACACCTGCAACTGAGACAAAAGCTCAGGAGGGTGCCAAGGTAGGTTATTCTTACGCATTTGACTACTGGGGAGACGTTCAGTATTCACCCGATGCGTATGCTACATCAAGAGTTTTCACATCAGTAGACCTTGGCATTGATACGAAGCTTAAGCTTCCTCAGGGCCTTACAGTAGTTGATGATATGGTTTATATCTGTGATACAGGTAATGACCGTATCCTTCAGCTCCAGCGTACAGGTGCAGCTGAGATTACCCTTGTCAGAGTTATTGACAGCTTTACAGGTGATACAGAGGTTACAACCTTACATACACCTACTGACGTTGCTGTTTCCAAGTTTGGTAACATCTTTATTGCGGATAAAGATAACCACAGAATTATCAAGCTTGATAAGGATCTGAACTTACTTCAGGAATTCATTAAGCCTACTCATGAAACATTTGATCAGACTGCAGAATTCCTTCCCAGCAAGATTGTTTGTGACAGTGCAGAACGTGTATACTGCATCGCTTCAACAATCACAAAGGGTCTTATCAAGTTCGAAGCAGACGGCGTTTTCTCCGGATTTATCGGAGCCAACCCCGTTCAGTACAATTTCATAGATTATGTTTACAAGCGTTTCGCTACAAGAGAGCAGCTTGAAAAGATGGAATCCTTCGTTCCTACTGAGTATGATAACCTCTATATGGACTATGATGGTTTCATATATGTTTCCACAACTCACTGTTCTGAGAACGGCTTAAGAAATGGTTCCGAAAATGCTCTCAGACGTTTGAATCTTATGGGTTCTGATATCCTTATCAGAAACGCTACGGGCGAGGCCTGCTATCCTATCGGTGATATTCACATGGGAAATGCCGGCGGCTACAGCGGTGCATCACTCCTTTGTGATATTACAACACTGGATAACGACTGCTACTTCGCATTGGACAGAAACCGTGGACGTATCTTCGCATATGACGATCAGGGAAGACTCCTCTTCGCATTCGGTGGTGTAGGAAACATGGACGGATACTTCCGCTATCCTGTTGCCATTGACCATATGGACTATGACGATAAGCATGATCTCTTCATCCTCGACCAGTTTGACTGCAGTATCACTCTTATGACTCCTACCGAATACGGTAATGCAATCTTCAAAGCAATTGAGGAGTTTAAGGATGGTAAATACGAAGAATCCTGTGCAAGCTGGGAGAACGTTATCTCATTAAACGGAAACTATGACCTTGCTTATATCGGTATCGGCCGTACACTTCTTCGTGAAGAGAAATACAAAGAGGCAATGGAATACTTCAAACTCAAGTACGACAGAGAGAACTATTCCAGAGCATATGTCCAGTATCGTAAAGAATGGTGTGAGGAACACATAGTTGCGATTGTACTTGTAATACTTGCACTTATATGTATTCCACTTATCATAGGCAGAATAAAGAAGGTTAAGTTCGAAATCGATACAAATGACTATCTACAGCGTCTTGAAAAGAACGGCAAATTAAACCTTAAGTAGACTCGGAGGCAGGCATGTTAAAAGCATTTTCAAAAGAAAATATGATGAAGTTCGGTAAGAACCTCAAATTTGCATTTTACTGCACGACTCATCCTATGGATGGCTTCTGGGATCTTACGCATGAGAAACGCGGTTCCTATGCAGTTGCAAACGTGATGCTTTTCCTTGTACTTGTTACAAGAATCCTCATGGTACGTTATTTAGGATTCCTCTTTAACGATACCTACTGGCCCAAGGAAAACATCTTCAAATACCTTGGTTCAATCCTTTTCCCTCTTTTACTCTGGTGTGTTGCCAACTGGGCATTAACCACACTCTTTGATGGTAAGGGAAAGCTTGGACAGATTTACATCGCTACAGTTTATTGTCTCATTCCCTACTGGGTTGTACACATTCCGCTCATCATAATCAGTAACTTCGTAACACTGAACGAAGCTGACCTTATAAGCGTTGTCAGCAGCGTAACAATGGTGTTCTGCGGAATTCTTGTTCTCTGTGCAATGATGCAGATACACGAGTACAGCTTCGGAAAGACATTATTATTCATGGTTGGTACAGTTCTTGGAATATGTATTATCATATTCCTCCTGCTCATCTTCTTCAGTATGGTCAGCCAGGGTGTCGGCTACTTTGTATCAATTTATCGTGAAATAAAGTTTAGGATATAGTCGGAGGAACACATGAGAAAGAAAAGTGCTGAAAGAAAAGCGGAGATTAAGGCTTCAGTAATCGAAACGCTGAAGGGCCTTATCGCTCCTGGCATTGTTATTCTGCTGATCCTCGGAATGGCATTATTCCTTAATACCCAGAAAAAAGGATCTTCAGACGAAGAAGAAAAAATTATTCAGATGAGATCACACGATGATTCAGTAAGTGATACATACGTATTGGAAAGTGATCGAATCAAATTTGCTCTTGACTCAACAACTTCACAGTTTACGGTAACCGATAAGATTACCGGTGAGGTGTGGGAATCATCAGTAAAAGATGCAGCATCAGATGCTATTGCTCAGACAAATGATAAAGAAAAGATGATGTCAACACTCATCCTTTACTATAGTGATATCACCGGTGTTGAGCAGGTATATAACACAGCAAAGCACAGTATTGAAAATAACATTTTCGAGGTTACTGACGGCGGAGACTTCATCAGAGTCGACTACTCTGTAGGTAAGGTTGAGCAGGAATTCGTATTCCCTCCCGTTCTTACAGAATCCAAGTATGAAGAAGTAACTTCCAGAATGGATAAGAAGCAGCTTAATAATATTACAAGCTACTACAAAAAGTACGATGCAAAGAATCCTACACGTACACAGAAGAAGACCTTGGAAGCGGATCTCGAAAGATATCCGATACTTAACGATGAAGTGTGCTACATCTGTGCAACCAATATAGCAAAGGCTGTAAAAACAAAGCTTCAGAACACTTTTGCTGAAGTAGGATATACTTATGAAGAGTACCTCGAGGCAAAGACACTTGATACGGCTGCAGAAGTAAATGATAAGCCCGTATACAATGTTTCAATGATTTACAGACTTGATGGCGATGATCTTCTTGTAGAGGTTCCTTTCTCGGAGATTGAATATCCTGAAAAGAATCCTATCTACCAGCTTTCAATTCTGCCCTACTTTGGAGCAGCAGGACTTAATGATGAGGGATTCCTCTTCGTTCCTGAAGGAAGTGGTGCAATAATCAATTATAACAACGGAAAGACAATTCAGAATGCATATTATTCCGACATGTACGGTTGGAATATGGCAGTTTCCCGTAAGGCTGTTGTACATGAGACCGATTCAAACTTTGGCGTTTTCGGAGCGGCAAAGAATGACAGCTCCTACATCTGTGTAATTGAAAAAGGCCAGGCTTACGCAAGCGTTAATGCAGCAATAAGTGGAAAGCTTACAAATCGCAATAACGTATATGCTCAGTACACAATCCTTGCAAGAGATATTTACGACGTTTCACAGCGTGCCAACGCGGTTGTATATTCATATCAGCCCGGATTCATGGAAAACGAAGGAATCATCCAGAGATACAGATTCATAGATTCCAACAACTACGTGGATATGGCAAAGAACTACCGTGAGTATTTACAGAAGAACTACTCAGAAAGCTTTGTAAAGAATACAGATACACAGGCACCTATGCTGCTTGAAGTAATCGGTGCAATCGATAAGGTTCAGCAGGTTGTAGGTATTCCTATGGGACTTCCCCTTGCTCTCACAGATACCGAAGAGACAGAGGAAATTGTAAAGGATCTCTACCAGAACGGTGTTCAGAACATGTCCTTGAAGCTTACCGGTTACATCAACGGTGGAGTTAAGCAGAAATGGCTTAACCGAGTGAAACTGGTATCCAAGCTTGGCAGCAAGAAAGATTTCCAGAACATGGTAACAAACGTTAAGAATCTTGGCGTTCAGGTTTACCTTGATGGTATTACAGACTATGCAATCGACTCCGACTTCTTTGACGGATTCAGCCTTTACAACGATTCCGCTAAGTTTGTAAACAAAGAAAAAGCAAAACTCTTAGAGTATTCAACAACATCCTTCGGGCAGAGAGACAGCTTACCTGCATATTATCTCTTAAAGAATGAAAATGCCCTGAAGATGATGGAGAACCTCGTAAAAGGATCTGAGAAATTAGGAGTTAATCCTTCCTTCCAGAACGTAGGTTCAAACCTTTCAGCTGACTACACAAGAAAAGCATTTGTTACAAGACAGATGGCTCTTGAGAAACAGGTTGAATACATAAAGAGCATTGAAAAAGATACACCTATCATGATCAATAAGGGTAACGATTACATCGCACCTTATGCAACAATCATTGATAACATGAACCTTAATGGTTATAACTACACAATCATTGATGCAGCAGTTCCCTTCTACGAAATCGCCATTCATGGTTATGTCAACTACGTTGGTGAGGCACTTAACCTTACAGGTAATTTCAACGATGAGCTCTTAAAGAGTGCAGAATATGGTGCCGGCCTTAGCTTCACAGTTATGGATGAAACACCATTCACTCTCCAGAACACATTGTATTACTCATACTTTGGTTCAGAATATGACGCTTGCCGTCGAACAATCATTGATACATATAAGAGATACAACACAGAGCTCGGACATGTATTCAATCAGGAAATGACAAACCACGAACTTGTTAACAGCGATGTTACATGTACAACCTATGAAGATGGTACTAAGGTATATGTAAATTACAGCTACAATACAGACGCAGACGTGAACGGAATAACTGTTCCTTCGAGAGATTACGTCGTAGTAAAGTAGTTTGGAGGTAGGAAACAATGGCAAAAGCAAAAGAAAAAATACGCAGACCTAAATATGAAGGTCTGCAAAAGAAAAAAGCGGTAGCCGGATACTTGTTTATCCTGCCCTTTATAATCGGTTTCCTTGGTTTCATGGTTAAACCGTTAATCCAGTCCTTTTACATGAGTATATGTAAGGTTGTGGTTGACTCCACAGGCTTCACATTTAACCCTAACGGCATTCAGAACTACTACAATGCTTTCAGACTGGATATCGAATTCTCCCGTTTCCTTACGGAGAGCTTGAGCAACATGGTTATCAATACAATTTCAGTAATGGTATTCAGCTTGTTCGTAGCTATACTTCTTAATCAGAAGTTCAAAGGAAGAGCATTTGTAAGAGCAATATTCTTCCTCCCCGTTATCCTTTCGTCCGGTGTAATCCTTGGTGTAGAAACCAACAACGCACTTCTCGGCGACATGGCAGACATGATTAAGGAGAATTCAACAGACTTCAGTATTACAGATACCGTAAAGGTACTTATTCAGACATTAGGTATCGGTACAAGAATCTTCGACAAGGTATTCGAAATAGTAGACAAGGTTTATGATATCGCTATTGCATCAGGTATCCAGATTATCATCTTCCTGTCAGGACTTCAGACTATTTCATCATCAATGTATGAGGCAGCTTCTATTGAAGGATGTACAGCATGGGAGAGCTTCTGGAAGATTACATTCCCTATGATTTCTTCCCTCTTCCTTGTTAACTGGATTTATACAATCGTTGACTTCTGTATGCATACAGACAACCAGGTAATGAACAAGATTCAGACAGAACTTGTAAAGAATCTGGATTACGGTTTCTCGTCGGCGATGGCATGGATATACTTCATAATCATCATAGCGTTTATAGGAATATCCTCATTCATTATATCAAAGGTGGTTTACTATTATGACTAGTAGAGCAGAAAGAAAAGCTAAACGTGCAAAGTTCTGGGAACGTAACAGAGCATGTGGTGGCTATCTCTTAAGAAAGAAAATTGCAAATTTCTTCGTTAAGTTCTGTATGGCAGTTCTTCTGTTCGGTATGTGCTTCATGATAGTACAGCCCCTTCTTCAGAAGATTTCCATCAGCTTGATGGAGGAACAGGATCTTTATAACACAACAGTTATTTCCATTCCTGAACATTTTACAACCTACAACTACGAAGTTGCATACAAGTTCATTGGCTACAAGCAGGGACTTATCGAAACCGTTGCAGTATGCTTAAGTGCATCAATCCTTCAGGTTGCTATCTGTACACTTGTTGGTTACGGCTTCGCAAGATTTGAGTTCCCGCTTAAGAAATTCTGGTTTGCCTGTGTAATCCTTGTTATTATCGTACCTCCTCAGACAATTTCAACATCACTGCATCTTCACTTCAGATACTTTGATATATTTGGGATTATTAAGGCAATAACAGGAAATACGCTAAATCTTAAAGGATCCATGCTTCCGTACTACATGCTGAGTGCAACCTGTATGGGACTTAAGAACGGCCTTTACATTTTCCTTATCAGACAGTTCTTCCGTACAATTCCTAAGGAACTTGAGGAAGCTGCATACGTTGACGGTGCCGGAACAATGAGAACATTCTTCAGAATCATGCTCCCTGACTCAAAGCCGATTCTCACATCATGTTTCCTGTTCTCATTCGTATGGCAGTGGACAGACAGCTTCTATACAAGACTTTTCCTCGGTAACGTACACATGCTTGGTCTCCAGCTGAACGCAATTGCAGACAGACTTATGGCTTACCTTGTAGACAAGTCTTCCGAGATGACAAATGTCGCAACCAGCGGTTTCATTAACTGTATCGTAAGTACAGCAACACTTATGGTTATTGCACCCGTTCTTATTCTTTACCTGTTTGCACAGAGAGGATTCGTAGAGTCACTTTCCAGCTCAGGTATCAAAATGTGACATATACTTCTCAAATTTTGTTAAAAATTAACGAAAAACTTGCGAAAACATACTTGTTTATTGTAAAATATTCAATGTTAAACGTTTTAGTGATCTTAATGCGCAGCGTTCAAATATGCTGTACAGATATTTGAGCAGAGGCGCTCAAGATATCCCGACAGATGCTTCATCCCGGAAAATGAAGCGTGTCAGAGGAGAAATTGTAAAACCGAAATGGTTTTACGTACTTATCATTTAAAGGAGGAAATAAAATGATTAGTAAGAAACTTAGACAGGTTATGGCAGCTTCCATGGCAGTTGTTATGACAGTTGGTCTTGCAGCTTGTGGCGAGAAGGCACCTGCAACAACAGACCCTACAAAGGCACCTGAAGCTACAAAGGCACCTGCAACACAGGAGACACAGAAGCCCGCTGATGACAAGAAGGATGAGCCCGCTCCTACAGAAGCACCCGCTCAGGATCCTAACTACACAGAAGAGGGTTACTTCATCCGTCGTGATGCAAGTGGCGAAATCGTAAACCTTGGTGGCGCAAACATCGTTGTTCGTGACTGGTGGTCACCTGAGGATTGGCCGGGTGAACCCTCCAACGCTTACGAGACAGCACAGCAGGATTACCTTGCTTGGGCACAGGAGACATATAACTTCACAATCACACGTCAGACAATCGGTGACTGGGGCTCAAATCCTCAGGACTTCATCGATTACTGCACAACAGGTGGTGACGATAACTACTACGTATTCACACTTAGAGCAGATCCCGGTATCAACACAGCTATGATGTCCGGCTTAGTATGTGACCTCAGCTCTCTTGATGGCGCTATCAATCTTAACGATGAGAAGTGGAACAAGACAAGAGTTCACCAGCTCTACAACTTCAAGGGTAAATCCTATGCCGTAGCACCTGGCGTACCTGAGTGCCGTGGTATCATCTTCTTCAACAAGAGACTCCTTACAGAGGCTGGTATTGACTGGAAGGAACTCTATGCTAAGGAATCAGATCCTACATGGTGGACATGGGATAAGTTCAAAGAACTCCTTGCAAAGTGCACATACGATAAGGATAACGATGGTACAAACGATGTTTACGGTATTGCAGCTAACTGGGGCAATATGTACACAGGTCTTATCTATGCTAACGGCGGATCTTATGTAGATCTCCAGGATGGCAAGCTTGTTAACAACCTTGAGTCCAAGGCAACACTTGAAGCTCTTAACTATGGTTGGGAAATCAGAAAGCAGTTCGCTTACGAGCAGCCTGCTGATGGTACATGGGAGTACTACAAGGATGCATTCAATAACGGTGTTTATGCATTCCTTCCTGATGACGCTTATTACGGAGCTAACCTTAAGGCTGGCTGTAACGATGAGTGGGGCGCAGTATGCTATCCTACAGGACCTTCTGCTAACGGCAGATTCATCGGCGCTGTAGCTGATAACCTTTACGCAATCCCTGGCTGCTACTCTGCAGACAAGGCTTGGAAGTGCGCATTCGCATATGACATTATGTGTGATGAAGTTCCTGGTTTCGAAGATTTCGAGACATGGCAGTCACAGTACGAGAAGAACTTCGATGATATCGAAGCTATCGATGTTTCCATCAGAGCAGCTATCTCCGATGCTTCCGTACAGTACGTATCACTTGTAACTGGTATCAGTGTAGGTTCTGACCTTTCTTGGTACGGTTTCTCAGATGACAACACACCTGCACAGGTTGCTGAGTCCATCCGTGAGAAGTGGAACGCTGCTATTGACGAGTTCAATAATCAGTAATTAATACTCCAAAATTAATTTTAAAGAGAGCGTTTTCCGGGCGCTCTCTTTTTGTGCGAATAGCGAGAGAACCGCTACGCAGAATGCGTTCCCCAGCGCGGCAAGGCCCACGGGTGTGAAAACATGTTTTCGCAAACCCGTGGGCCTTGCCGCGCTGGGGAAGCAAACGAAGTTTGCGAAGTGGTTCCGAGCAAACGTACATCGAAGAAAGCGAAGCTTTCGAGATGTGCGTAGGAATGCAAACGAAGTTTGCGAAGCGGTTCCGAACAAACGTACATCGAAGAAAGCGAAGCTTTCGAGATGTGGTTTTATAGCAAAAAACGAACAGACAATCGCATAAATTTGCTTTTTAATGTCAGCCAAATATGGTATAATTCCAATAGTTATTGAGGAGGGATATTTATGGAAGTAAAGTTTCACTTACCCGGATTGCGTTTTAATTATCCGCTTAATATGTTGATGCTGAGTCTGTTGGAAACCCAGCCGAAATTCTTCAGAGAGGGCGTAAAAATTGCCTCTTTTTATGGCGAATTCCCAACATCTGTATGGGCAGGCGGCAGAATGGTGCTTGGTGACCAGTGCGATACAAGCTATATAAGAAATGCTATTAAGAATATTAATGCTCGTAATATTCCGATTCGTTATACATATACGAATCCTATTATTGAGAAAGAAGAACTTGATGACTTCTATTGTAATTTCTGTATGCAGGAAGCGGATAATGGAATGAATCAGGTGCTTGTAGTTTCTCCTTTACTTGAGGAATACATCAGAAAGACATACTCATCTTATAAGATCTGTAGTTCAACATGTAAGGAAATACGTACAGTAGAGGGATTGAACGAGGAACTGGCAAAAGACTATTATCTTGTTGTTCTTGATTACAATCTGAATAATGAGTGGGAAGAATTGGCAAAGGTCAGCGATCCTTCCAGATGTGAAGTACTTGTAAATGCATGCTGTATACCTGATTGCCCGAGACGTGGTGCACATTATGAGAATATTGCGAAGAACCACAGAATTGAGATTGCCAATCGTGAACTTCCTCCTGAAAAGAAGATTCCCATTATACCTTGGACCTGTCAATACGGCGATCATAACTGTATTTACACGATTCAGGATTATAAGACATATGTCTCACCTGAAGCTATATATAATGAGTATCTTCCCAGAGGATTTAATAACTTCAAAATTGAAGGAAGAACCGGCAATATCTTCTCCCTTGTAGAAACATACTGCCACTATCTTATTAAGCCTGAATATCAGGGTTATATCAGAATACAGCTTCTTGAGAACCTTGAGGCGAGCAGAATTCTTGTAAAGAACAAGCCCAGACCGGGCGTATGGCCGTAAAGGAGAACGATATGGCAGATATATATTGGCACCTTCCCGGATTTGCCTATTTTGCTGTCTTAAATCAGGTTATTATTAACCTGATGAATGACTATCCCAGCAAGTTCAGAGAGGGGTATAAGGTTGGCAGCGTGTACGGAACGTTTCCGGGAGCTATATGGAACGGCGGCAGAGCGGTCTATGGTACTACAAGCAAGCAGGACATGGAGAGGCTTATAAAGGCCTATAACGCAAGAAAGGTGCCTGTTCGTTTCACTTGGACAAATTCACTTCTTGAAGAAAAGCACGTATATGATACATATTGTAATCTGATTATGGACATTGCCAATAATGGAATGAATCAGGTGCTCGTAAATCGTCCTTGTCTTGAGGAGTATATCAGAAAGAACTATCCGAATTATAAGCTTATTTCTTCCACAACTAAGAGAGTGACTGATTTAGAATCATTGCTTGAGGAAGTAAAAAAGGATTATTATCTTGTGGTTCTGGATTATGATTTGAATCATAACGAAGAGGTGCTTAAAGCACTTGAGCCGGAAGCCGGAAGGATAGAGATTCTTGTGAATGAAATATGCTTCCCTAACTGTCCGAAGCGTGCTGAGCACTATAGATCGGAATCTCGTTCACAGCTTGATTTTGAGCTTAGAACAGACTTTAAGTGCCCCAACAAAAACGGATTACGAGTTTTCAGTGAATGTGCAAAACGTCCTTCCTTTATTTCAAATGAAGAAATACAGAGTTATGTAGATCGTGGATTTACAAACTTTAAGATTGTGGGAAGAGGACTTCCGCCGCAGTTTGTAAAGGATTCATATCTGTATTATCTGGTTAAGGACGAATACCGCGATTTTATAAGCCAGAAGATAGATCAGATTATGGCAGACAATGCAAGAGCACAGCAGAACGCGGCACGAAACAGAGTATAATTAAAAAGGCGAAACCTTAAGGAATTAAGGCTTCGCCGATTTTTATTTCCAGTCTATTACAATATGTGAATTCTCACTTACCTTAGCACCGATGGAAAAATAACTTTTTTCAGGGGAAAGGATAACGCCCATTGTCATTCCGTTTCCGAGATTAGAGGTGATGTGTATGTCACCATTATGTTGCTTAATTTCTGCAATAAGTCCTGCTTTCTCAAAGGCTTCTTTAATAGCCTGAGAGGTGGAATTAAGGGAAACTCCGAAGAACTTCTTTGAAGTGTCGGAACAGTAAATCATGGTAACTCGCTTTTCCTTGGAGGAATAGTTGGGGTAGGGAGATACTGAATACATAACATATTCTCCACCGGATTTATCGTAATAAGCAGCTTTTGAACTTTCGAGAACATAATCAGTTTCGACGCTTCCCTCAACTGAATAGTAGCCGGTCATATCTACATCCGTCATATCCTGAAGGAAAGAAAAATCAAAATTCAGATTCTCATCAACTGTACGTAAAATGTGCCTGTAGCCCGTTTTTCTTCCACAACCGGCCACAAGAGACAATATGATAAATGTTAGTAAAATACAGACAAATTTTTTCATTATTTTCTCCCTACAAAGAAACTTGTTATATTATAGAGTATCGGCTAAGGAATGGCAATGTTAAGATTGACTTGCATATAAGGTTATAATAGAATCAGAAAATAAAACGTTTTGGAGATCAGTATGGCGACAAAAAGCTCAGTTAAAGAACATACAAAAAATCAAGTCAAAGAACCTAAGATGTATAACGTCGTAATGCACAACGACGATTTTACAACTATGGAATTCGTAGTCGGAATACTTGAAGATATTTTTCATAAAGACTCAGCTACCGCACATTCAATTATGATGATGGTTCATAGAAACGGAAAGGCGATTGTGGGGAAATATCCGAGAGATATCGCGGTAACACGTGTAGAACAGTCACTTATGCGGGCAAAGGATGAGGGATTTCCCTTCAGAATGACAGTAGAGGAGGCATAGAATGCACTTTTCGGAAGAAGTATTGAATATCATTCAAAGAGCACTGATTTATGCAAAACAGAAGCAGTGCGAGTTCCTTACGCCCGAAATTCTGCTCCTACAGATTGCTGAAGAGGAAATCTTTGAAATGGCTTTTGAGGCATGCGGCGGAAATATTGACCGGCTGAAAAAAGACCTCAGAGACTACATAGAGAATTATGTTGATAAAATCAATGGTGAAACAACATTCTCAACTCAGATGAACGAGGTTATTGTTTACGCTCAGAGGAATGTTATGGGAACCGGAGGAAATGAGGTATGCCTAAGGCATATGATTCGCGGGCTCTGGCAGCTGGAAGACAGCTATGCAGTATATTATATGGAATCCCAGGACGTGGACGAAATAGCAGTATTGCAAGCTTTGGCAGAGTTTGATGAGGATGATGAGGTTTTCAAAATTGTGGATGAAGCCTTAACTGAAGAAGAGGATGCAGGCTGGAAAAAGGTAGCACCCTGTATGAATGACGATGTGGAAGGCAGAAACCCGCTGATTGGCCGTGAAGCAGAGCTGGATCGTACTATTCAGATACTGTGCAGAAAGGACAAGAATAATCCGCTGCATATTGGAGAACCGGGCGTGGGCAAAACCGCAATTGCCTACGGCCTTGTAAAGAGAATAGTGGATGGAAATGTTCCGAAGGAACTAAAGGGTGCAAAAGTATTTTCTCTGGACCTAGGCGGAATGCTGGCCGGAACACAGTATCGAGGAGACTTTGAAAAGCGATTTAAGCAGGTACTTACCGAAATCGCAAAAGAAGAAACTCCGATTATTTATATCGATGAAATTCACAATCTTTCAGGAGCAGGTGCGGTGGGAGAGAGCTCCTTTGACGCGTCAAATTTGTTGAAACCCTACCTTTCAGAGGGACACATACGATTTATCGGAGCAACAACCTTTGAAGAATATAAAAAGTATTTTGAGAAAAACAAGAGCCTTGTAAGACGCTTTCAGAACATCGAAGTCAAGGAACCCTCTGAGGAGGAAACAATAAAGATTCTCGAAGGACTGAAGCACGGCTACGAAAAATTTCATGGCGTAAAATATGCAAAAGGTGTTCTGGAATATGCAGTTCATATGAGCACGAAGTACATACATGAACGATTTCTTCCGGATAAAGCTATCGACCTTATTGATGAGGCAGGTGCATTCAGAAAGCTTCATCCCACAGGAAAAAGAACTGAGACTGTAGACAAGTCCGTAATCAACGAGGTGCTTACATCCATATGCAGAGTGCCTGTTGAGTCGGTGGCCACAGATGATGTATCAGGACTTAAGGACCTGGAAAAACGTATGCTTTCCAATATATTCGGCCAGGATGAGGCAATTTCACAGGTGGTTAATTCGGTCAAGTTCTCCAAGGCCGGACTGCTGGAAGAAAACAAGCCATTGGCCAGCCTTCTGTTTGTAGGCCCCACAGGTGTCGGGAAAACAGAAATAGCTAAAACACTTGCCAAAGAGCTGGGAGTAAAACTGATTCGCTTCGACATGAGTGAATATGGAGAAAAACACGCGGTTGCAAAGCTTATCGGATCCCCGGCAGGTTACGTGGGATATGAAGAAGGCGGTCTGCTTACCGAAGCAATAAGAAAGACCCCGTCTGCGGTTTTACTTCTGGACGAAATCGAAAAAGCTCACTCGGACATTTATAATATTTTATTACAGGTGATGGATTATGCCACACTGACGGATAATCAAGGCAGAAAAGCAGATTTCCGCAATGTAGTAATCATTATGACATCAAATGCAGGAGCCAATCGTCTTGGCAAAAACAGCATAGGCTTTAATCTTTCAAATCCCGACAACGATGTTATTATGGGGGCTGTGAAGGATACTTTCCAGCCTGAATTCAGAAATCGTTTAAGCAAGATTGTAGTGTTTAACGGCATGAACGATAAGATGGCAGAACGAGTTGTGGATAAGAAATTAAAGGGACTGGCGCAGCAGTTATTAGTAAAGAAAACAGTTCTTACCACTGATGACACTGCAAGAAAGCTACTCAAAGAAAAGGGCATCAGTGTTGAGTTTGGTGCACGAGAAGTGGACAGAGTAATCAGAAATGAAATCAAGCCACTTTTTGTTGACGAGCTGTTGTTCGGCAAACTGAAAAAAGGTGGAACACTGAAACTAAGTGCTGCCGAAACTAAGTTTATAATAAAAGCAGGTAAATAATCATATGGCAGTATTCAGCTTGGAGCCCGGAATTATTTGCTTTCCGGATCCTACGTTGGCAGAAGAAGACGGACTATTGGCAGTGGGCGGCGACTTATCTGTTGATCGCCTTCTTTTGGCATACTCTCATGGAATATTTCCATGGTATGAAGGAGATGAGCCGTATCTTTGGTGGTGTCCGAAAGAAAGATATATTATAAGGCCCTCAAATATTCATGTTTCACATTCCATGAAAAAGTTCATGAAAAAGCACCTGTGCAACATAAAAGTAAACCGCGATTTTGCGGATACAATGCACAGATGCAGAACAAAGCGAGAGTTTAATGAGGGTACATGGATAACCGATGATATGGAAAAGGCTTATCTTGAACTTCATAAGAACAATTATGCCATAAGCGTGGAGGCGTATATAGACGGAGCGTTGGCCGGAGGCTTGTACGGCGTATGCATTGGGCGATGCTTCTTTGGTGAAAGTATGTTTTCTGATATGCCCAATGGCTCGAAGGTGGCATTAATACTACTTGCAAGATTTTTGGAAGAAAATGAATTTGTGATGATAGACTGCCAGTTTCATACGGATCACCTGGAAAGTATGGGCGGAGAGCAGATTACTTACAGTGAATACACCGAATTGCTGAAAAAGGGCTTTGCGGTTTAGCTACTTTACAGGACGGATTTTACGCCAGATTTTCATGAGTATACCGAGGACGAAGGGCCTTAAAGGACGAATAAGCATCCAAAAATGAGAGTACAGGCGATACCCGGGAGCAGTAACAGAAAAGGGCTTTCCCTTTCTGATGGCTCCGACCATTATGCCACGTACCTGAGAGGAGCTTAAGGGGCCTTCAATCTGCGTCTGATTATCACCCACAAGATAAAGACCATCTGCCTTAACCTTGTATATTCTATGGAGAATAAGCCGATCCCCCGGACGTCTGTAAAGAACCACGTCCAGTCGCCTGAACTTCTGGTCAGGAGTAACAGGCTTTACGGCGATGCGATCACGTCCATCCGCAAACAGAGGACACATACTGGAGCCGGACAGCGGCAGCGTTACAGAAACGCCTGATAATAACAAATTTTCCACATCTGCTTTTTCCATATGCATTTGCCTCCTTTCAGTGTATTATAAAAGATTGGAATGAATAGTGCAAATAGATGTGTTCTATTGAGGAGCATTTATGAGAAGAAATCCTGATTATGTATTAAGAAAAATAAATAATGAACCCTATCTTCTTGTTACAGGGGAGGCAGCGGCCCACTTTAAGAAAGAGATAAAGCTTAATAAGACGGGAGAAATCATATGGGGATTTCTTGAGGACGATCCGTCAGAGGAGGAACTGCTTAATCGCTGCTATACCTGTTTTGAATGCGAAAATGACGATGAAAGAAAACAGGTGAAGGAAAGCATAGCTCCATTTATTCAGAAGCTTCTGGTGGCAGGGGCGGTAAGAGCATCAGCCTTGGAAGACTACAGAGAAAAGGCACGAAACCACGAAAAAACCGGCGGCTGTGCTGAGAATATAGAAATCAATCTCCCCCTTAGTGGTCGCTATTGCGTTGCGGGGCTGGGGCTGGATATATACGGAGACAAGAACCTTGTGTTTTCAGGCATGCAGGATTTTTCAACCGAGGATACATGCGAAAATGTGCAGAAAATCGCTTTGGTAAAGTGCAGCGAACCTGACTCTGACAATTTCCTCATGCATTCCAGATTTTCCCTTGCCATGGATGCCTTTCTTACAAACGAAAAGACAAGCTTCTTCCGTGGAAATAACGGTATTGTAATGATCTTCATAGCAAATGCCAATGTAAGATGGATGTACATGAGCTATGATGGCTCTTACGTGGAGATTCACTACAACGAAATAGACAAAGAGACAATTGAAACTGAGTTTTACGATGCAATACGAGGAGGCTTCATGTATTATGCCTCACTTCACGGAGTGTTTGCAATTCATTCGGCATCAGTAAACTTCGAGGATAAGGCTGTTCTTTTCTCGGCACACAGTGGGGTGGGAAAATCCACCCATGCCGATATGTGGAACCGTCTTTTCGGAACAAACTATATTAATGGCGATGTCAATCTGCTCGCCTTTGAGAACGAAAAGCCGGTAGTGTACGGACTTCCCTGGTGCGGCACTTCCGAGGCTTACAGCAAGGGAAAATTTGTGCCCGGGGCCATTGTATTTCTTAAACGGGCAGAGGAAAACAGCGTAGAAAATCTCACTGCAGAAAAAAAGACGACGTATCTTCTACATCGTCTGATTTCGCCAAACTGGGATGAGGAGCAGCTTGACCGTCTCCTGAATTTTTCTGAAAAGCTGGCAGACTCTCTTGATATGTTCAGGCTCCATTGTAATATGGAGAATGAAGCTGCCGAGCTCTGCAGGAAAAGGGTTCAGAATCCTCATCAATAGCTGCTTAATAAATCATTGATTTCGCTTTCGGAAAGAGTTACACACTCAAGATTACGAATTGAATATACACGCTTACACATTCTTAATACTGAAGGACGATGAGTTGTGATAATTGTGGTTCTCGGATAATCATCGGCCATAATATTCTTAAGAACTTCTTTTTCAGTATCAATGTCCAAAGCTGAGGTGGCCTCGTCCAACAAAAGGATCGGGGCCTTTTTTAATAAGGCTCTTGCTATGGAAAGACGCTGAGCCTGTCCTTCGGAAAAACCTCCGCCACGCTCTTGAATGGGACTGTTGATTCCCTCAGGCAACTTTTCAATAAAACTCCATGCACAGGCCATTTTCAGTGCTTCTATGATTTCTTCATCTGTTGCATCCTGACGGACGTTTCGCATATTTTCCGCCAAGGTTCCGGAAAGCATTGTGTTGCCTTGAGGAACATATGCTATGAGCTGTCTTACGGAAGCGGTCAGATCCATACAAGGGCCACCACTTTCCGGAGTAGAATTTCCGGCACACAAATATCCATTGCCGGCTTTTGCACGAATAATCGAGAGCAGGAAACGAAGCATTGTAGTTTTTCCCTCACCGGAAGGCCCGACAAAGGAAACGACTTCGTGAGGGTGTGCATCCAGCGAAGCCTTTGTGAAAACCTCTGTTCCTGTTGCATAAGTATACGCCAGATCTCTTACGCATAATCCAACGCCCTCAGTCCTGTGCTCATCAAAAAACGCCTTGACTTCGGTACGCTGGGAATAATCCTCTTTTGGAAGCTCCTGAATTTCACGGACACGCTTTGAAGCATTACAAAGAGATATAGTGCTGGGTACCAGACCGATGAAACTGTTAATGGAACCTGATAATGTGCTGGTGAGAGTAAGGAACATCGTCATAGTACCATAAGTAATTACCCCGGACCATACTCTGTATACACCCCATCCATAAGCCACATATGTTGTGAAAAGGGAGACAATGCTGAAAATCAATGAGTTGATTGCCATATTACGCTGATACTTCATCTGAGCATCGGCATGGTCCTTCTGAAGCTCTCTCAACCTTTTTGAACAGTAGCCGATCATGTCGAAGGCCTTGATTGTCTGCGAGTTGGAAAAAATATCAAGGCTGAAGGAAGAAAGCTTTGTGGAAGCAGTTATGGTGGACATGTTTGAATCTTTCATACGCTTCATGGTGGTTCTGGAAGCAATAAGGCTTATAGGCATACAACAAATCGCTATTACCGCAAAAGAAGCATCGTAACTGATTACTACCGCCAAAGCTGAAATAAGTCTTGTAATATTGATGATAATGTTTGGAATGTAGGTCAGAACACCCGTAGAAAGCTGGGAAGAATCACCGTTCCAACGATATATAAGGTCACTGGAATGGTATTTTGAAAGATCCTCCCACTGTGTGGTAATAATCTTATCGAACACATCACCCTGAATCTCGTTCTTTATCTTCAAAGTGATTTTTGTTGTGATAATAATGCTGACCTGGCTTATGATTGTTGATAACAAAGCGGTGGAAATAAGCATGACGAAGGCCTTTATAAGCTCTCCGGTGCGATGATTGGTGATTATATCTACCAGGTCCTTGGAGACGAGGCCACTGATTATTCCTGTGGCAGTTCCCGAAAGACCGAGTAAAGTGTACAGAATTACAAAGATAATATTATGTTTTGTATATGGCCATATAAAAAGAAGGTCACCAAACTTTTCTTTGATGGCACCGTCTTTAACCCTTTTTATGAAATGTGATACTTTACCGGACATGAAAAAACCTCCGAAACAATTATCTGTCATAAATGCCCGGAAGTCAAGAAAAGCACCGACTTCTCGGTGCTTTTATATAAAAAATTAATATTCTTTTATGTCGATAACAGAAAGCTGATAAGGTGTATTTGAAGGGTCTGAAGAAGATCCTACGGCACCGTAACGTCCATCTTCAGTATGGAATTCGGGAACGATTGCGGTAATCTGGAAGTCCTTATCTCCGTTGTAACCATTGTTGAAGCAGGGATTGGGCTGCTTATATGTGATGGTAAAGGTTCTGGAACCGGGAGTGAAATCCAACTGGAAATCACTGGAAATCTGAATGTCACTGATATCGAAGTTTGCATAGAATGTTACTGAGAGACCACAGGAAGGATTTCTTCCCTGTGAATCAGTATATGAAAACTTGAATCTTGCGTCTGTATGGGAACCTGAATTATGTGCAGCATAGTAAGGGGATACCTTCCAGTTGCTTTCTGACTGGTCAAGGGGAGGAGGAGTGGGAATATCTCCGCTTCCTGCATAAACGCCTTCAACCAAATCGTCTATATCCACAAAATCAGGTGTAACAAACTGTTTCATATTTTGGCCTCCATTGCAATAAATCAATGACAAACATACTTTTAATCATCCTAAACTATTAAGTAGAATACGCTCTTGACCAATATAAGTCAATAAATTACGGATTAAGTAACATAAATGATATAAATTTTTTGCAATGTAAATTCAGCAATTATCACAAATAAGTTTTAAGTTTTTCTGAAGCTGGGCTAAAATAGATATTTACATTTCTGCTTTTTTTTGAGAGAATTAACAATCATTAGCCCAATAAGGGCAAAGGAGGAATTGTTAATGAAGAACATTTTCAAGAAAGCAGGAGCTGCTATCTTAGCTATTGCACTCCTGGTTGCAATGCTTCCGCAGAACTCTGCGAAGGCTGCAAACCCCACAGATGAGATTGTCATCCTTTATACAAATGACATTCACACCTATGTTGACAACCCTGAGAACAATAAGGGAAAGCTCTCTTATGATCATGTGGCTGCAATGAAGAAGGATTTAAAGGATGCCGGTAAGGCAGTTCTCCTTGTTGATGCAGGTGACCACGTTCAGGGTACCGCTTATGGTTCCCTTGATAAGGGTGCAGCTATCGTTTCCTTCATGGAGCAGGCAGGCTACGACCTTGCCACTATCGGAAACCATGAATTCGATTACGAAATGCCCAGAGCACTTGAAATTATCACAAAGGGCAAGGTTCCTTATGTTTCCTGTAACTTCAAGAAGGCCAGCGGTGAAACTGTTGTAGATGCTTACAAGATTTTCGAGCTTAATGGTGCAAAGATTGCATTCGTTGGTGTTACAACTCCTGAGTCCATTACAAAGTCTACACCCAAATACTTCATGGATGAAAACGGAAACTGGGCTTATGTAATTGACGGCGGTGAAGATGGTGCTGCTCTTTATGCAACAGTTCAGAAGGCTGTTGACGCAGCAAAGGCTGCAGGTGCTGACATGGTTATCGCCCTTGGTCACCTCGGTATTGATGCTGAGTCCGCTCCTTGGAGAAGCACAGATGTTATTGCAAACGTAACAGGTCTCTCCGCATTTATTGATGGTCATTCACATTCAACTGTTGAGTGCCAGATTGTAAAGGATAAGGCAGGCAAGGATGTTGTTCTTACACAGACAGGAAGCTATCTTGCAACTGTTGGTAAGATGACAATCGGCAAGGATTTATCCGTTAAGACAGAGCTTGTAAGCGAGTACGCAAACAGCGACGCAGCAGTCAGAGCATCCGTTGATGAGCTTATTGATGTTGTTGAAGGAAAGCTTGGTACAGTAATCGGCTATGCTGAGGAAGGCCTCTTTGCTTACAATCCTGCAGATGGCAAGCGTCTTGTTCGTTCTGAAGAGACAAACCTTGGTGATTTCTGTGCAGACGCAGTTTACTACCTCTTCAATGATACAGAAGGTCTTGATGTAGATGTTGCTATTATGAACGGTGGTGGTATCCGTGCAGATCTTCCTGCAGGTCCTATCACATACAAGACATGTAAGACAATCCACACATTCGGTAACGTTATGTGCCTTATGACTGTTAAGGGTCAGCAGATCCTTGATATGCTTGAGTGGGCTTACAAGAACGTAGGCGAAAGTGAAAGCGGTGGATTCCTTCATACAGCAGGTCTTAAGTATGAAATTCATACAGACATTGCAGCAAATGTAGTTAAGGATGATAAGGGTATCTGGGCATCAGCCGGTACAGGTGCTTACAGAGTTCAGAACGTTCAGGTTCTTAACTCCAAGACAGGTGAGTACGAGAAGCTTGACCTCACTAAGAACTACAACATTGCAGGCACAAACTACACACTCAGAAATATGGGTGATGGTTTCAGCATGTTTGAGGGTGCAACTCTTGTTAAGGACTACGTAATGGAAGACTATCTTGCACTTGCAAACTATGTTCTCTCATTCAACAAGACATGGACAGACAACGGCAAGGTTGCTACAATCACAAAGGCTCAGTATGCTAACCTTAAGGGCGACGGCAGAATCACAGTTGTTGAAACAAGTGCAAACACACCTGATGAAACACCTAAGACTGCAGATGCTAAGGTTGCAGGACTTCTCCTTGTAACATTCATTGCAGCAGCATTTGCTTCTGTAGCTACAAGAAAGAAGACTTTCTAATTTAAGAAAACCGAAACTTAAAAAGCGGCGATTCCCGCAAAAGGAATCGCCGTTTTTTCTGTAATTATCAGTTCTTTTCGTATCGTTCTGCAGCCTCTCTTAATGTTGCGCCGACCTTATCCACAAGACTTTGAGGTGAAAGCACGGTGACATATTTTGCAAACTGAATTGCCCAAAGTTCCATGGACTGTTCACTGACCGTAAGTGAAACTGTTAATTCATCTTCGGTTTCGTCAGAGAATGTCATATCCCCGGCAAACCAGTCAAATAGCTCCGAAAGGAGCTGCTTTTTTACTCTGAATTTTACTCGAACCGCCTCGTCGGAAAACATATATATGTGCTCTGCCATGTGTTTTGAAAGTGAAAAACCTTTTTCAAGTCCTTTGACTTCGCTCATGGGCTTTGCCTTGTCTTCCAGAATGCGGATATTGGTTATTCTGTCGATTCTGAAGTGAGTCACGTTTGAGAACCATGTATTGTTGCAAATAAGGTAGTACCTGCCGTTGGTTGCAGCAATGTAATATGGATTAACGGAGAAACGACGTACTTTTCCGTTGTGAGTTATACGTGGATGCAGCTTCTGATCTGTATGATATTCCAGATAATTGAATTCCAGCTGTTTGCCGGCGGAAATTGCTTCATCGATAACATCAATGTTATAAAACAGCTCCTTGTTCTTGTTACCGGTGAAAGGAACTGTTGTAATGTGCTTTACTCTTGCACTGAAATAGGTGGAAGAGAGAGACTCCAATTTCTTTATCAGGGCTGATCGCTGCTTACCGGGAATGTTCTTGGAAAAAAGAATTGAGTCAATAAGGAGACGTAGCTCGCTGTCAGTGATTTCTCGCTCAAATCGGAAATTCTTTTTGATTGTGCGGTCATCCTGATCTTCCGAATCTGAATCCGGATCTGCACCGTAAACCCTGGGAACCTCATCATAAAGAATATCAAAACCCGCATTAATAAGCATATCCAGGTTATTCCTTATGGATTTCCGATCAGCTGTCATTCCGTACTCTGTCTTTAACAGTCGAAGAATGTCTTTATGATCCAGACTGTGATTTTCGTCTGTATGATTTTTAAGGATTTCCAGAATATACAGAATTAGAAGTTTTTTTGGCTTTGAATCGTCGTTCATTTCAGCCTCCCTGATGTTCAGAATAGAATTATACAAGAATATTCGAGTAATATACAATCTGTAAAAGTATAAGGATACAGTAGCATAAATGCAAAAAAGAATAAAGCAGAAAATGCATAAAAATAAGATTTAATTAGGTTGTTTTTTCGTTTTGAAATGCTTATAGTAAAATAGGTATACTATTAGGGAGAAGAAGCATGAAAGAAGTAAAGATTCCTAAAAAAATAGAAAAACTGATAAGAGAAAACGGTGAAGCCGACGAAGAAATAATTGCCTCCTCGGCGTCTGATATGAACGTGGCTTGTGAGTATGCGGACGGGTATGTTGTGCTTACATCCAAGGCACTTTATGTGTTTGCAAGCGAATCCGACAGTAAGCAGGTGCACCTTTTTAAGGGAGCCATTGTTAAGAAGGATGAGGATACAGAGGACGATAAGGAATGGCATGTAAGACGTTTCCCGGCAGATGATTACAAGAAGCTTACCATAGAGCCTCAGGTTGCCTGCAGTCTGCTTGTAATAACCGATAACGAGGATGTGGAAAGAACGCTGACGGTATTCTCGAATCTTCATAGAAAGAGTATGTTCAAGCTTTCTCGTGAGTTCGCCCATCTTCCGGGGAAGGAAGAGAAGGGTGAAGGCCCCGGTGGACCGGGACGCGGATTCGGAGGCCCTCATGGGCACGGCAGAGGCGGAGATGGTGAAGGTGAAGACTACTGCCCCAAGTGCGGAAGAATGTACCCGAATCCGGAGCGTAAGGTCTGTCCTCATTGCATCGACAGGAAAACAATATTTACACGTACACTAAAGTACTTCGGACCATACAAAATACGTATTGTTGCCCTTATTATCATGTACACACTGGTTGCTGCATTAAACCTGGTGTGGCCATATCTTAACGGTACAGTGCTTTATGATTACGTATTAAAGAAAAACCTGGAATTTCTGCCCAATATCGGACTGAGAAATGCCAATATAATGACTGCACTGCTGCTTGTAATAATTACCATGTTTGCAGCAAAGCTGGTTCAGCAGTTACTTAATATTTTGCAGGGTGCCACAACAGCGAAAATAGTTGCGGACGTTGTCTGCGATATGAAGAAGAGCATTTTTGACTCTATGGGAAAACTCTCCATAAGCTTCTTTAAGAACAGACAGACCGGATCTCTTATGACCCGTGTACTTAACGATGCTGACCGAGTAACATCCTTCTTCATAGATGATGTACCTTACATATTTATTCATTCCATTACTTTGGTTACAACGGTCCTCGTAATGGTGAGAATTAACTGGCAGATGGCACTGGCCTCAATGTTCCTGTTGCCGATATCCTTCATATTCTCATTTAAGTTCAGACCCAAATTCTGGAATGCATTCGGAAGACGCCACAGAGCGGAACGATCCGTAAATAACCAGGTAAATGATAACCTTACCGGTGCGAGAGTAGTTAAGGCCTTCGGTCAGGAAAAGAAGGAAGAGCACAGATTCTCTTCTGCAAACACACGACTTAAGGATACTGAAATGTCCATTGTAAGACTGGACAACATTTTCTCGGCAATATTCCAGTTAACTCATAATGCAGCGGGAATCATTATATGGTGCATGGGTGCGTTCTTTATACTGAATAAAGGAACAATGGCCCTCGGTATTCTGGTTACCTTCATAGGCTATACAAATCAGCTTGATGGTCCCATGCGATTCATGTCCAGAGTTTTCAGAAGCTGGTCCGATAGTATGAACGCGGCTCAGAGAATGTTCGAAATAATCGATGCAGTACCGGAAATACTTGAAGACGAGAATCCCGTTCCTTTGGATAATCCTAAGGGAGACATTGAACTTAGGAATGTAACCTTCGGCTATGAAATCAACAGACCGGTGCTTAAGAATGTGAGCCTGAATATTCCGGCAGGCAGTATGCTTGGTATTGTGGGACGTTCCGGAGCCGGCAAGACAACACTGGTAAACCTGATTTCACGTATGTACGACCCCAACGAAGGACAGATACTGTTTGATGGTATCGATATAAAGCACATTTCCTTCCATGATCTTAGAAGAAATGTTGCCATGGTTTCGCAGGAAACATATATCTTCATGGGAACCATTGAAGAAAATATCGCATATGCAAATCCCAACGCTGCAAAGGCGGAGATAATAAGGGCGGCGAAGCTTGCCAGTGCCCATGATTTCATTCTCAGAATGCCGGACGGCTATAATACGGTTGTAGGTTCATCAGGCCGCCAGCTTTCAGGAGGAGAGAGACAGCGTATTTCAATTGCGAGAGCAATTCTTGCCGATCCCAAAATTCTTATTCTGGATGAGGCAACAGCATCTGTAGATACCGAAACTGAGCGTGCAATACAGGCAAGTATCAATTACCTGATAAAGGGACGAACAACAATATACATTGCTCATCGTCTGTCAACGCTTCGTGATGCAGATTTCCTGTGCGTCATTGATAATGGCGAGATTACGGAACGAGGAACCCATGCAGAGCTGGAGGCACTTCGAGGCACATATTATAAGCTTATGGAACTCCAGACAAAGGCACTTGCACTTAAGGAATAAATTATTCGAGGAACGATATGGAAGATAAAGAATTTAATCTTGAACAGATGGAAAAAGAAACCGAGGAAATGCTTAAGATAAACATCCTTAATCCTGCGGAAGCAAAGTTTTTCAGAACAAAGGGAGGCTTTGCCGGACTTAAGGTGAAAGAGGAAGAGTATCCTCGAGTACAGGTTGTAAGAATGTTCCCCTTTACGGATCCGGAACACTATATTTCAATCAGAACTGTTGAGGAACGTTCAAAGGAGATCGGAATTATTGAGGATATGTCCAAGATAGATGCAGAAACAAGAGCACTGCTTCTGGAACAGCTTAACCTCAGATACTTTACACCTGTCATTACAAAGATTATCAATATCAAAGACCTCCATGGATTTGCATATTTTGATGTACTTACCGACAGAGGTGAATGCCGCTTTACAATTCATATGGGTGGCGGTGCAGTGGTTCATCTTTCTGAAACACGTGTTATTATTACTGATCTGGACGAAAACAGATTTGAAATTCCTGACATTATGAAGCTTTCTGCCAACGAGCGTAAGAAACTTGATTTGTTCCTGTAGGAGGACCGGCTTTGATACTTGATTTTGGATTGACAAAAGAATATAAGGCGAAGCTTGGACTGGGCAAAAAAGAGGAGATTTACTACTGCATTCCCTACGACATCGATGCTGCCGGAAATTACATAAAGGATGCCTTTGTCGTTGTATCCACACAGCGTATATTTGTTCTTGAAAAGGGCGAGCTGAAGGAGAGTTTCTTATTGTCTGACCTTATAGAGGTTAAGGCGGAAAGTGAAATATCCTGTGGTATCTTTTTTGTGGTTCCACAAGCTACGAAAGAGGCACAGGTAGTTGTACGCTACTCTGCAAAGCACCTGGCCCGTTTCGCTTATGTGGCAAGAGGATGTGGCGAACTGATTGCCGGTAGTTCCAGAAGAATTGTCAGTGAGGAGTATGAAAAGACATGCTTCAAGTGCGGACGAGCTTTACCCGGTACTAAGGAATGCCCCCATTGTTCAAAGAAAAAAGAAGGCGTAATGAATGACTTTTTCCGCCTCCTTAAGCCTTATAAACTACAACTTTTATTTATCATAGGCATAATGATTATGGTTGCGGTTACATCGCTCCTTAATCCTGAGGTGCAGAAAAGACTTGTGGATAATGTCCTCGATGACAGAAGAGGTACCGTAAGTCAGGCGATTATATGCCTTGCAGCCATGTTTGCCATATCGATGCTTACCATGGCATTGAACATCAGCAAGAACTATTTCTGTTCGAAATTGGGTTCTACAATCAGTATGGACCTGCGAAGAAAGCTTTACGCAAAAATCCAGCTCCTTTCTCTGTCCTTTATAAATGACAGAAAACCCGGCGACCTTATGAACAGAGTTGTTCACGATACAAGAAACGTCAGCAACTTCATGGCAGACGCCTTCTGTAATCTGTTTACCGTGGCTATCATGCTTGTATTCAGCGTTACATACATGCTTATTCTGGACTGGAAGCTGGCATTGCTTTCCTTCCTGTTCATTCCTGTTTCCGTAAGCATTTCCATAGCCTTCAGAAAGAACATTCACAGACGCTTCCACATGCAGCGAAAGAAGGAAGATAAGATTAATTCAAACCTGCGTGATGTTATTACCGGTATGGCTGTTGTTAAGTCATATGGTAAGGAAGAAGCTGAAACACAGCGATTCAATGAGACTGCCGAAAGCTATGCAACCGTTCAGAAACGAAATGAAGTGTTCTGGGCTGTGTTCTTCCCGGCTATGAACTTCGTAATGGGTATCGGAACATATCTTATTACCTACGCAGGCGGAAAAAGCGTTCTTCAGGGTGACAAGACAGTGGGCGAACTCATGCAGTTCGTAAACTACACTTCCATGATGTATATGTATGTTGGCTGGCTTTCCAATCTTCCACGTATAGTCATGAACATGGTTACATCTGTTGAACGTATCAGTGACGTAATGCATCAGGAACCCAAGATTGTGGACAGCGAAAATGCCAAAGAGCACAGCATTGAGGGTGATATAGAATTTAAGAATGTTACCTTCGGATACAAGAGCTACGAGCCTGTACTTGAGCATATCGATCTCAAGGTAAATAAGGGCGAAATGATAGGCCTTGTAGGAGCCAGCGGAACCGGTAAGTCCACACTTATAAACCTTATCATGCATCTGTATGATATTGACGATGGCGAGCTGCTGATTGACGGTATAAACATTAAGGATATTAAGGCAGAAAATTATCATTCGCAGATTGGTGTTGTACTTCAGGAAACTTTTCTGTTCTCAGGAACAATTCTTAACAACATCAAATTTGCAAGACCTGAAGCAACCACAATGGAAGTTATAAGAGCGGCTAAAATGGCTAACGCTCATGATTTTATATGTAAAACTCCTGACGGCTATAACACATATGTAGGCGAGCGAGGCTATAACCTTTCCGGCGGTGAGAGACAACGTATTGCCATAGCACGTGCTATTCTGAATGAGCCTAAGCTGCTGATACTTGATGAGGCTACAGCAAGCCTTGATACCGAAAGCGAGTACCTGATTCAGACTGCACTGGACCGACTTACAACCGGAAAGACAACCTTTGCGATTGCCCACAGATTGTCAACTCTTAAAAACGCCGACAGACTGGTTGTTATTGACGGACATCATATTGCTGAGGTGGGAACCCACAACGAACTTATGGATAAGAAAGGCATTTATTATGGCCTTGTAACTGCCCAGCTCGAGATGCAGAACAGCAAGAAAACAGAAGGGTCAGATAACAATAATGAGTAAGAAAACAATAAAAGTATCACAGTTTTTTACGGTAGCAGTTTTTGCTACCGTACTTTTTGTAGGTTGTGGTTCGAAAAACGGTATCGAGATACCGCAGGAGACGCCTGCGATACCGGAGACCGCTACTCCTACAGTAATGGCAACAGCTGAACCTACACCCACGGCTGAGCCCACGCCCACAGCTGAGCCTGAGGAGACGCCTGCTCCTGAGGTTTTAGGAGAAAGGGTATGCAATGAAG
This sequence comes from Lachnospiraceae bacterium, assembly GCA_024403375.1. Lineage (GTDB taxonomy): Bacteria > Bacillota > Clostridia > Lachnospirales > Lachnospiraceae > RGIG3528. The sequence goes on along the minus strand of JAKSRZ010000003.1, from coordinate 3,374 downwards.
AGGAATACTATCGTCTGTTTGTATGCTCAGATAAGGAAAAAACGGTAAGTGTCAATGTGGATGGAATGAAGAATTTCGGCGTAGATGCGTATTATCTGCTGACAGTCAGGTTTGAGGACGGTACCTGTGAGCAGAGAGAGGTCAAGGCTGAAAATGGTGTCATTAACGAAGACTTTGACAGGACTGTGGAACAGGGCGAAGTTTCGGTTGTTATGAAGTTCAGCCTTGGAAAAGATAAGAGTTCTCCTGAAGATGGTTACGTAAATATTCCGTGGACAGAGCAATATGATCGCACCAAGGATGCAGGCTTTGAGGGAAATGTGGATACGCATCCCAAGGGCGTTAATCTGCGTTCAGAAATGTTCAGCTTTGTGGCAGCAATGCCAAATGGGCGATATGATATTACAGTCAAAAAGGCAGAGCAGGCACGATCCACCCTCAGACTTAATGAAGGTGCTTTCGGCGTTAATGTCGGTATCGGTGGTACAGACAGAAAGGGAGATGACCGCATATTTGCGGCTACGGATGTGGTTGTTGAAGGCGGTGTGGCACGATTCTCGTCCATTGGAGACGGCAATATGTGCTATATAGAATTTCGACGTGTTTCTGAATTTTTCCCTCGAAAGACCCACATATATATAGCAGGTGACTCAACCGTTCAGACCTATTATCCTCGCTTCGATGACAGGGAATATCCTGCGGGAACTGCACAGACAGGATGGGGTCAGCTGTTCCACCATTACACAACGGATGAAGTTGTGGTGGATGCATTGGGAGCAGGCGGAACTTATGCCAAAAGCTGGTACGAAATGTATTTTAGGGGTATAATCAATAATGCAATGCCCGGTGACTTCTTTATCATTCAAGAGGGAATAAACGACAGAACATACAGCAGCACGGAAGAAATGAAGGAATATCTTACACTGATGGTTGATTGGTGTCTGGAAAACAAGGTTATTCCGGTGCTTGTGACGAGCCAACAGACGGCTAAATTCTGGAAGGACAGAAACGGCACGGACCTGGCTGAGTATGGAACGCCGGAAGGCAGCGGCCTTTACCCCTTTGCGGAAACAATACGAGAACTGGCGAAGGAGAAAGGTGTTTTTCTCGTTGATAACGCTGCACTCACAAGTGAATGGTATACTAAGGTGGGAAGGAGCTATGTTGAGCAGACATATCACCTTTTCAATGCCACAAAAGGGACCAGCGTGGACAGCCTGCACTCATCTTACATGGGGTCAAGAAAGATTGCGGAGCTTATTGCTACGAAGATTTCAGAAATGATTGAAAACAATGTCAAAGATGCATACGGAGAATCATTAAGCGGAATTGCTTTGAATCCTGTAGCAGACTATGATTTCAGTTATGTGAATTCAGAAGGACAAGAAGTCACGGAAACATTACATACAGTTGAATACAGATAAGTAATCTGATTCTCATGTAGAGGAGGTCAATGCATATGAGAGAATATAGTTTGCTCTATTTGCTTCTCTGCCTTTTGGTAATAATGTCAGTGACAATAGCCGTATACTTTACTAAACGACTGAATAAAACAAGAGTAATCTTTTGCACCGGTGTGGTGCTGGTATTACTTGAAATCGCGAAGCAGATATTGATGGGACGGATTTATGCATCATACTCGTGGTCGGATTTTCCTGCACAGCTATGCAGTATGCCCATGTATTTGTGTATATTATATCCATTTATCAGGAAAGGACAGAAGACGATAAATCTGTTTTTGCGTTCCTTTGCCACCCTTGGTGCAATATTTGCTTTTGCAATACCCTATGATATTTTGTCAAGCTATTTGCTCCTGTCAATTCATTCAACCCTCTGGCACGCAATTTTGCTGTATCTGGGCGTGTATTGCGTGGTGACAGGGGAGCAGCCGGAAGGTAAGGATGTAAGGAACAGTGCCCTGCTTTATCTGGCATTGGCCATGGCGGCCATAGTCATTAACGGCCTGCTGGCAGGGATTTCCGATGGAACTGCCAATATGTTTTTTCTGGGGCCATCAAGACCTAATGTGCTTATACTTGATGATATCTATGAAAAATGCGGCTGGTTTGTTGAAAGTGTTGCGATGATATGCGGCAGCGAAGTGGCAGGAATTATTGTTCTGCTGACAGGAGCCTGGCTACGGAAAGTGTTTCGGAAAAATAAAAACTGAAAGCCCTCACAAAGAGGGCTTTTTTACTGGGGAATTTTATTTGTTCTTTAAGGTGTTGGCAACTGCAAGAACCAGGAACAGATAGTCGGAGGAACCGCCTCCTATTACGTATTCGCTTTGTTGCCAGAGGAACGGGAATTCCAGAAGTTCCGGGAAATCAGGACGAATAAGTGCCGTTCCGGATGAAACGCCTCCCGGAATATAAGACCAGTCAGCACGATTAAATCCGTAGGCGATGGTATGAGATACTGCACCGATGCCTGAAGCAAAGGATGCGGTATTGGAACCCGGGTGACAGCCGAGAATGAAGTTTAATGCATCATACATTACATCGGCAGGGAACACATCCGGGAAGGCTTTGTGGAGGAAATAGTATTTTGCCCCCATGGTCTGAATGCCCCAGCCTGCACCCCAGGTATTTGGTCTGTAGGGGATGCGGTAAGGCGTTTCCGCACACATATTCGCAATGTTCTTCTGATGGACAATCAATGCTTCCTTTACAGTCTGCTTAAAGGCTTCGTCCTGCAGCTTGTCAATACATCTGCATACGCACCAGCCGACCTTATCCACATTTTCCTTTATGTAATCAACGTATCCGAGAATTCTTGTTCTGTACTTTTCCTCTCCGGTGCTTAAGAAAAGCTCGCAGGCAGCCTGTATGCGGGTGTTGTCTGTTCTTACATAATATCCCACACCTGAATCATCAACGCTTTTGCCCACTGCGTTTTGCTCTTCAAGCTGATCATAGAGGGCAATGGCGATATCAAGACAATCCTTGGCAAGAGAATCGTTGTAGCCCTTCAGTGCTCGGTAGGCAGCCGCAAGACGGGCACTGGACTGCAATTCTTTAGCAGGATTATTTTCGGTGAAGACGTATCGTTCATCCGGTCCATCGGTAATGTGACTTGTCATGTTGACAGGATCACCCAGAAGAACGTACTGACGTAAATTCTGACACATTATTTCGTGGTAGAGACGTCCCAAAGCCTTATAACCTGCTACGATTGACAATGCACCGTGCTCAATCTGCTGAAGGAAATCGTTCTTTCCGTCCGGCTGATGTATTTCCACTACTTTACTGTTCTGGTCAACGGTCGTTTCATCCCAGAAAGCATTGAACTCTTCAACTGCAGCTGATAAATGATATATTTCTCCGGTCTGGGATTCTATTCTTAAATCGAAATCGCCTGCATCGTGCCAGCCG
>JAKSRZ010000029.1 GCA_024403375.1 Lachnospiraceae bacterium | reverse complement strand
AAGCATCTGTCTGGATTTTCTGTCCGCAATATTCGTAACGGAACATGTATTCACTATGTAAACATCAGCCTTTTCTTCAAAGGGAACTATTGTATATCCGGCATTTCTTAAAAGAGTAGCCATCGCTTCCGACTCATATGCATTAACCTTGCATCCAAGTGTCAGAATTGCAACTGTTTTTTTGGTAAAATTTTCAAAAATCATAGTAAAAAATGGTTTGATTTCACACAAAAAGCCCGTGAAACCGCATATAATTTTGTTGATTATGTATATTGCTTTTCCTCTTGAAAAGCATTAAAATGTGCTTGTTACTTATTGAAGGAGGTATTACATTATGGCAACAGTTAAGATTTCTTTAAACACAATCGATAAGGTAAAGTCATTTGTTAATGAGATTTCAAAGTTCGATACAGATTTCGATCTTGTATCCGGCAGATACGTAATCGACGCAAAGTCTATCATGGGTATCTTCAGCCTTGATCTCAGCAAGCCCATCGACTTAAGCATTCATGACAGCGCAGAAATCGATGCAATCATGAACGCTCTTGCACCTTATATTGTTCAGTAAAAAGCTAAGCTTTTCGAAAGGGATACCGAAGTATCCCTTCTTTTTTTATCTTCTGCATTCAACAACTTCAACAGTGTTAAGGGCTGTCTCCACAAGTTCGTCAATCTTCTCTGCAAGCTTAAGCTCTGACTTCTCAATTCCTGAAAGAATGGGATGTGTTACAGGATGCTTTGCAACGAAAATTGTGCAGCAGTCCTCAAAGGGCTGAATGGATGTCTCAAACGCATTTATCTTCTGGGAAATATCCACAATATCCTGCTTGTCAAACGCAATAAGTGGTCTGTATACGGGCATTGAGCATACCGCATTAGTGCAGTTAAGGCTCTGCATAGTCTGGCTTGCCACCTGTCCTATGCTTTCTCCTGTAACCAGTCCGATGCATTTTCCTTTATCTGCCAGCTTCTCAGCAATCTTCATCATATATCTACGCATAATAATTGTAAGCTGCTCGTGAGGGCACTGCTCGTAAATATAAAGCTGAATATCCGTAAAGTTAACAATATTAAGCTTTATAGGGCCACAATATGCACTTATGATCTTGGCAAGGTCGATAACCTTCTGCTTTGCTCTCTCGCTTGTGTAAGGCGGAGCATGGAAATATGTAGCTTCGATTTCAACGCCGCGCTTTGCAATCATATATCCGGCTACAGGGCTGTCAATGCCGCCTGAAAGAAGAAGCATCGCTTTTCCTGCGGTACCAATGGGCATACCGCCTGCTCCGGGAATAGTCTCTGAATAAATGTAAGCACGGTTTCTTACTTCCAGTGTAAGAAGTACCTGAGGAGTATGAATGTCAACCTTTGTCTCAGGATATGCATGAAGAATAGATTCTCCCAATTTGCAGCACATATCGGGGGATTCAATAGGATAATGTTTATCTGCTCTCTTTGCATTTACTCTGAATGTGAAATGCTTGTCAGGATACTTTTCGTCCACGTACTTAAGCACTTCAGCTGTAATGTTGTCCCAGTCAATGGATTCAATTACCATTACAGGAGAAATGGCGTGAATACCAAACACCTTCTGAAGTTCCTCAATAGTCTCATCGTAGTCATATTCATCAGGGCATGCAATGAAAATACGGCCCTGTTCACGTACCACCGTAAACTGACCAAGTCTTTCAAGATGCATTTCAATCTGAGTGCAAAGTGCTCTTTCAAAGGAGCCTCTGTTTTTTCCTTTAATTCCGATCTCGCCGTACTTAACGAGTAATGCTTTATATTCCATACAATACCTTACTTTCTTCTTTTTAGGACATAATAAATCACCCTATATTGTAACATATTATCAGCCCATATGCAACGCTATGCCTTTGTGGTAAATATTAAAAAAGATAAAAAAGCCGGGGAATTTATCCCCGGTAAAGTTTATTTTCTTCTGAATCTTCTAAGCACAGGTAAAAGCTCTTTAAGCGTTTCCAATGCATAGTCGATTTCTTCTTCTGTTGTATTTACGCAGAAGCTGAATCTGATTGTGGAATCCAGATACTTCTGCTCGGATTTTATGGCTTTTAATGTTCCGGAAATTGCAGGATGATTCGATGAACACGCTGAACCGGAGGATACGTAAACGCCTTTCTCCTCAAGGGCATGGAGAAGTACCTCGCTTCTTACCCCCTCGAAACCACAGCTCACAATATGAGGGGCTGTTAATGCTACTATTTCGTCAAGTTCCTCACTGTTTTCCAGCCTGTTTGAAATGGTGTGTACATGAGTGCCCTCAATTGCCATTAATCCGTTTATAAGTCTTGTCTTAAGGGCAAACATTTTTTTGCGGTTGGCTTCCAGATTGTTGTACATATCCTCAGAAGCCACTCCCAGACCTGCAATCGCGGGAACATTTTCAGTTCCGCTTCGCATACCGCTTTCCTGTCCGCCTCCGTTAATAATAGGTTTTACCTTGACTCCCTTACGGATATAAAGGAAACCGCTTCCTTTGGGGCCATGAATCTTATGCCCCGATACTGACAAAAGATCGATTCCCATTTTTTTAGGAACTATAGTAAACTTACCAAATGCCTGAATGGCGTCCACATGGAAAAGCACTTTGGGATTTTTTTCTTTAATCGCTTTGGAAATATCTGCAACCGGATTAACACTTCCCACCTCATTATTAACAAACATGACAGATACAAGAACAGTATCATCTCTAAGGAGCGAAAGCAAGGAGTCCATGTCCACTATTCCGTTTTCATCGACCTCGCAGAAAGAAACCTCAAATCCAAGATTCTCCAGGAAAAGAACGGGATTGTAGACGGATGCATGCTCCATTCGAGTTGTTATTATATGCTTTCCCTGGCGGTTATTGGCAAGTGCCGCACCTATCAGAGCCATATTATTGGATTCAGTTCCGCCGGATGTGAATACAATTTCAGACGATTCGCACTTAAGTATTTTGCAAATGCTCTCTCTTGATGCCTTCACATGTTTTTCAGCTTCCATGCCAACCTTGTGCATAGATGAGGGATTACCGAATTCCTTAAGATACACCTCAGAAAGCTTCGCATACACATTATCCGAAACCTTGGTTGTAGCCGCATTATCAAGATAGCATTCCATTATTTGTCTCCAATTCATACATTAAAATCGATAAAAGTGTTAAGCCTGCTGTTTCGGTACGGAGGATTCGCTTTCCAAGAGATACTGAAAGGCCACCGTTTTCCTTTACCATTTCAACTTCACTTTCTTCAAAGCCGCCTTCAGGCCCAACAAAAACAGCTATTGTAGCACCCTTGGGAGCCTCTTTGACTGCCTGAGCAAATTCAGCCAAAGAGCTCATGCCCCTTGCATTTTCATAGGCCACACAAATCAGTGCCTTATCTTCAGTGCACCTTTGCAGAGCCTGCTTAAAGGTCAGGCATTTACCAACCTGAGGAATTATGCCCCTTTCCGATTGCTTAGCTGCCGCTCTTGCTATTTCCTGCCACCTTTGCATTTTCTTTTTTTCGGACTTATCGTCCTCAATTTTAGCAATGCTACGTTTCATAGCCACAGGCACTATTTCAAAAGCCCCCAGTTCAACGGCCTTCTGAATTATCAGCTCAAGCTTATCCTTTTTAGGAAGCCCCTGATACAACACAATTTTTACGGGCAGCTCCGTCTCCGACTCTCTACTCTCTATTATCTCACAATTGACCGCATTCTGAGTATCATAATCGGCCACGGTACACAGATGTTCATAACCGTTTCCATCGCACAAAATCAGTTTTTCTCCGATTTTAAGGCGTAAAACATTTTTGATGTGATGAGCGTCTTCACCCGCCACAACAATGTTCTTATCTGTCTTGTTTTCTGATTCGTAATAAAATCTGTACATCCTTGACTCCCAAACTGCAACAAACCTCTGACATTATTATGCCAGAGGTTTTATTATTTTTCTACATATCCGGACTACTTAAAAAGATTCTTTTTCTTCTTGCCGGTAGTTGTTCCATCATCTGAAGGACCAAAGGTTTTGTCAAAAGCTTCAAGAAGTTCTCTCTGCTCTTTTGTAAGTGTATTAGGAACCTGAACTATAAATGTTACATACATATCTCCGCGGCTTTGAGCGTTTCTTAACGAAGGAACGCCTTTGCCTCTGAAGCGTACTCGTGTATCAGTCTGAGTACCGGGAGTAATTGTATAGAACACATCTCCGTCAATGGTATTAACCTTGATTTCGCCGCCAAGTGCTGCCTTTGTGAAAGATAGAGGAACATTAGCATAAAGGTCCATGCCATCACGCTGGAATGTAGGATGAGGCTTTACATTAATCTCAACAAGGAGATCTCCTCTCGGACCACCGTTTGTTCCGGGTTCGCCTTGTCCGGAAAGTCTCAGACTCTGACCATTATCAATGCCGGCCGGAACCTTAACTTCGATATTTTTCTTTCTGGAAACATAACCCTCGCCATAGCATCCGGGACATTTATCCTTGATTATCTTACCCTTACCACGACAGTTAGGACAAGCCTGTACACTCTGGGTCATGCCGAACAGAGACTGACGCTGGAAAACAACCTGTCCCTTACCGCCACACTGGCTACAGGTTTCAGGAGTTGTTCCCTTCTTTGCACCGGAGCCATTACAGTCGGGACAAAGCTCCTTTACATTTATGTTCAGCTCTTTTGCTGTACCAAATATTGCCTCTTCAAAAGCTACAGTAATGCCTGCATGAATATTGGCACCCTTCTGAGGTCCGTTGCTGTATCCGCCTCGTCTTGAGCCACCCATACCGAAAAGATCGCCGAAAATATCACCGAAATTTGAGAAAATGTCGCCCATATCGGAGAAGCCTGAGTAACCGCCGGCTCCACCACCGCCGTTTTCAAATGCAGCGTGTCCGAAGCGATCATATTGTGCACGCTTATCCGGATCGGATAATACGCCATATGCTTCCGATGCTTCTTTGAATTTTGCTTCAGCTTCCTTATCTCCCGGGTTCATATCCGGATGATATTTTTTCGCAAGTGCTCTGTATGCTTTTTTAAGTTCATCCTCCGAGGCGCCCTTCTGTACGCCGAGCACCTCGTAGTAGTCACGTTTTGAATCTGCCATTATTATAAGCCTTTATTATACTTCTCTGAAATCGCCGTCAACAACGTCGTCATTTGCATTGGAGCTGCCGGCATCCTGATATCCGCCCTGGAAGCCGCCCATATCAGGACCTGCCTGACCTGCTGCACCCTGCTGTGACTCATAAAGCTTTGTAAACAGTGTCTGTGCGGACTCCATGAGCTTTTCCTTTGCGTTCTTGAGGTCATTAACTTCGCCCTCACTCATAACTTCAGGATTAGCCTTGTTTACAAGCTCCTTAAGTCTCTCAAGGTCTGCCTGTACAGCTGCCTTATCGGAATCAGCAAGCTTGTCGCCAACTTCCTTTAATGTCTTTTCTGTCTGGAATACGAAGGACTCGCACTCATTCTTTGTATCTACAGCTTCTTTTCTCTTCTTATCCTGAGCTTCATACTCAGCAGCCTCTCTTACAGCCTTCTCAATGTCTTCATCGGAAAGGTTTGTGCCTGCTGTAATTGTAATATGCTGTTCCTTACCGGTACCAAGGTCCTTAGCTGATACATTAACGATACCGTTTGCGTCGATATCGAATGTAACTTCAATCTGAGGTACTCCTCTGGGAGCTGCAGGGATGCCATCAAGTCTGAACTGACCGAGGGACTTATTATCCTTTGCGAACTTTCTTTCGCCCTGTACAATATTGATATCTACTGCTGTCTGGCCATCAGCTGCTGTAGAGAATACCTGGCTCTTCTTTGTAGGGATTGTTGTGTTCTTCTCAATGAGAGGAGTTGCAACGCCACCGAGAGTCTCAATGGAAAGTGTAAGAGGTGTAACATCAAGGAGAAGGATATCTCCGGAACCTGCTTCGCCGGAAAGCTTACCACCCTGGATACCAGCACCGATAGCTACGCACTCATCAGGGTTAAGTTCCTTGGAAGGCTCCTTACCTGTAAGCTGCTTAACAAGTGTCTGTACAGCAGGGATACGTGTTGAACCACCAACAAGGAGAACCTTGTTAATGTCTGATGCTGTAAGTCCTGCATCTCTGAGTGCTGTCTGAACGGGTCCTCTTGTTGCCTCAACAAGATCAGCTGTAAGTTCATCGAACTTAGCTCTTGAAAGGTTGATATCAAGGTGCTTAGGGCCTTCTGCTGTAGCTGTGATGAAGGGAAGGTTAATGTTTGTCTGTGTCTGGTTTGAAAGCTCCTTCTTAGCCTTCTCAGCTGCTTCCTTAAGACGCTGTACAGCCATCTTATCCATAGAAAGGTCAACGCCTTCAGCCTTCTTGAACTCGTCCATAAGGTAACGCATAACCTTCTCATCGAAGTCATCACCGCCGAGACGGTTGTTACCTGCAGTAGCAAGAACCTCGATTACGCCGTCGCCGATATCAATGATGGAAACATCGAATGTACCGCCGCCAAGGTCGTAAACCATAATCTTCTGCTCTTTTTCGTTATCAAGACCATAAGCAAGAGCTGCTGCTGTAGGCTCGTTAATAATACGCTTTACATCAAGGCCTGCAATCTTTCCTGCGTCCTTTGTTGCCTGACGCTGGGAGTCTGTGAAGTATGCAGGTACTGTAATAACTGCTTCCGTAACCTTCTCACCAAGGTAGCTCTCAGCATCAGCCTTAAGCTTCTGAAGGATCATTGCAGAAATCTCCTGAGGAGAATATTTCTTATCATCAATAGTAACCTTGAAATCTGTTCCCATATGTCTCTTGATGGAAGAGATTGTCTTTTCGGAGTTTGTAACTGCCTGACGTCTTGCGGAATCACCTACGATTCTCTCGCCTGTCTTTGTGAAGGCTACAACAGAAGGAGTTGTTCTGTTTCCATCAGGATTTGTGATAACTACGGGCTTTCCACCCTCCATAACTGCTACGCATGAGTTTGTTGTACCTAAGTCGATACCAATAATCTTACCCATTTTATATATCCTCTCTTTCTTAGTTTGCTACTTTAACCATCGCGAATCTTACGACGGAGTCTTTATACATATAACCCTTCTGGAAAACTTCAACTACGATGTTTTCACCGACGTTTTCATCTTCCACATGCATAACCGCGTTATGCATATCGGGGTTAAATTCAGCATTAAGTGCTTCCATTTCCTTAAGGCCTGCAGCAGCAAGTGAATCCACCATCTGCTTGTAAACCTTTTCCATACCCTGTGCAAAGGGTGTTGCCTTTTCCTCTTCGGAAAGTACCGCGAAACCTCTTTCGAAGTTATCAAGAATCGGTAAAATCTTATCTACCATATCCCTTGCGCCCATATCAAACATGGCGGCTTTTTCTTTAGTGGTACGATTACGATAGTTTTCAAATTCTGCTCTCTGGCGTAAAATCTGATCTTTAAGTTCCGCTATCTCTTCGTCTCTCTTATCTTTCTTTTCCTTCTTTTTGAAGAATCCCTTCTTTTCAGCTGCCTCGTCGCCTTCGGCTACCTCTTCAGCTCCCTCGGGAGTTTCAGGTGTTTCTTCAGGTGTTTCAGTTGCTTCGGAAGCCTCAGTTGTCTCAGCTGCTTCAGCCGCTTCTTCTTTGACTTCTTCGCTTACGTTGCCGTCCTTGACCGTTTTTTCAAGATCTTTTGCGTTCAATTTATGGCACTCCTTTCATGTAACTTATTTATCTTTTTTGTCCTTCTGGAACAAATCATCGATCTGTTTCTTTATTGTGGTTAACGCCGATACAACCTTTTCGTAGTCCATTCGTTTAGGTCCCACAATACCGAATTTACCATACATTCCAGCGGCCAGCTCATAGGTTGCAGGTACTACTGAGCAGTCCTTCATGGAATCAACGGTAACCTCGTCTCCAATGTATACCTGGATGGGATTCTCGCTGTTTTCTGCCTTCATAAGTTCAGCAAGTTCTTTCTTTTCTTCGATGGCATACAGTATATCCGATACGCTGTCTCCTTCGGTAAGCTCCGGATACTTAAGGATATTTGTTGCACCGCTTGTATAAACCTTAACCTTGTCCTCTTCTCCAAGAGCCTCCGCAACCGCATCCAGCACCTCGGTAACAATTGTTCCGAAGCCTTCCGACTGCTTCTTCATATTCTGGATAATTTCAAGGTTGATTTCCGAAAGATCAAGTCCCTGAAGGTATGTATTAAGCATAAGATTAAGCTTTAATATCGTTTCTTTATCGAGTGCTTCCGTTGTGTCGATAACCTTGTTCTTAACAATGTTTCCTTCTATAAGAATTACAACAAGTAAGGAATTTTCACTGATTTCGGTAAGCTGAACAAATTTGACCTTGCGGCTTCTGTACATGGGTGTTGTAACCATTGCCGTATAGTTCGTACTTGTGGCAAGAAGCTTTGTTGCCTGCTCCAGAAGGCTTTCCATTTTGTCTGCCTTCTCAAGAAGCATTGTCTTGACTTCTTTGATTTCAGCTTCTTTCGACTCCATCATCTTGTCAACATAAAGCCTGTAGCCTTTGTCTGTAGGAATACGTCCTGCCGATGTGTGAGGAGAAGTTATATAACCCAGTTCCTCAAGATCGCTCATCTCATTTCGTATTGTAGCGGAAGAAAGATTAAGATCGGTGTATTTTGAAATTGTTCTTGAACCAACCGGTTCGCCTGTGTCTAAATAGTTACGAATAATTGCCTGCAGTATGGTCCATTTTCTTTCGTCTAATTCCACTGATTAACCCCGCCTTCTTCCTTTTTATTTGTTAGCACTCATTTATTCGGAGTGCTAACTACGGCTAATAAAATAGCATTAGCACTCAACTTTGTCAAGTGCTAATGCATACTTTTTTTCACCTTTAACTAATTTTTCACAAATTGAAAAACGCCTATTTAAGGTATTCGTCAATTGCGGCTGCAGCTTCTTTTCCTGCCTGCATTGCAAGTATAACTGTAGCAGCACCTGTTACCGCATCTCCACCGGCAAATACGCCCTGTCTTGATGTAAGTCCTGTGTGCTCTTCAGCTACGATACAGCCATGCTTATTGGACTCAAGGCCCTCTGTAGTGGATGTAATAAGAGGATTGGGACTTGTTCCGAGAGACATGATAACTGTATCTACATCAATCACGAATTCGGAGCCTTCCTTAACTACAGGACGTCTTCTTCCTGATGCATCAGGCTCACCAAGCTCCATCTCCACACACTTGATTCCCTTTACCCAGCCATTATCGTCTACAAGAATTTCTGTAGGATTTGTAAGAAGCTTAAAGTTGATGCCCTCCTGTTTAGCATGTTCAACCTCTTCCTTTCTTGCCGGAAGCTCTGCCTCTGAACGTCTGTAAACAATATAAACCTCCGCACCAAGACGAAGTGCTGTTCTGGCCGCATCCATTGCAACGTTTCCGCCGCCTACAACTGCTACACTCTTTCCTTTATAAATAGGTGTATCATATTCATCTCTGAAAGCCTTCATAAGGTTGTTTCTTGTAAGGAACTCGTTGGCAGAGAATACGCCATTGGCAAGTTCTCCGGGAATTCCCATAAACTTGGGTAATCCTGCACCGGATCCGATAAATACAGCCTTGAAGCCTTCTTTTTCCATAAGCTCGTCAATTGTTACAGACTTACCGATAATAACGTCTGTCTCAATCTTTGCACCAAGCTTCTTAACGTTTTCGATTTCACTCTTAACTACAGTATCCTTAGGAAGTCTGAATTCAGGGATACCATATACAAGAACACCGCCTGCTTCATGAAGAGCCTCGAAAATCGTAACATCATAGCCCTTCTTACAAAGTTCGCCTGCACATGTAAGTCCGGAAGGACCGGAACCGATGACTGCAACCTTAACACCCTTCTTTTCAGAGTCATTCTTAGGAACAACACCGTTTTCTCTTGCCCAGTCAGCAGTAAAACGCTCAAGCTTACCAATTGAAACAGCCTCGCCCTTGATTCCTCTGATACACTTAGCTTCGCACTGTGATTCCTGAGGACATACACGACCACAGATTGCAGGGAGTGCGGAATAGCGGCTTATTTCATCATATGCAGCCTTTATATCACCATTCTCGATTTCCTTGATAAATGCAGGAATATTAATCTGTACGGGACAGCCCTGCTGGCACTGGGGATTCTTACATTTAAGACATCTTGATGCTTCAGCCTGTGCCTCTTCCATATTATAGCCGAGGCAGACCTCTTCAAAGTTTTTTGCACGTACCTTAGGATCCTGCTCTCTTACAGGTACACGTACAAGCTTATCTTTTACTTCCATATTATTTCACCTCGCCTACTCGCACTGGCCACAGCCACCGTGATGAGTATCTCCTTCTTTTTCTCTTAAAACAGCTCTGCCTTCTTCAGTCTTATAGAGCTGCTGTCTCTTCATACAACCATCAAAATCCACAAGGTGACCGTCAAACTCAGGTCCGTCAACACATGCAAACTTGATCTCATCTCCTACCTGAACTCGGCATGCACCACACATTCCTGTTCCGTCAACCATAATAGGATTAAGAGAAACAACAGTAGGAATGTTAAGTTCTTTTGTAAGGATTGTAGCGAACTTCATCATAATAAGAGGACCAATAGCGATGGCAAGATCGTAGGTCTTCTTCTCTTCGTTGATAAGATACTTAAGGCAATCGTTTACGTTGCCCTTTCTTCCCATTGTTCCATCATCGGTGGTTACATATACATTTCCGGCAACCTTCTTCATTTCCTCAGAAAGAATAATGAGGGACTCATTTCTTGCACCGATAATAACATCAGCATCGACACCCTGCTCATGAAGCCACTTTACCTGAGGGTAAACGGGAGCTGTACCAACGCCGCCTGCCATAAATATAATCTTCTTTTTCTTAAGTTCGTCAACATTTTCAAAGCAAAGCTCGGATGCCTTTCCAAGAGGTCCGACAAAGTCAGCAAAAGCTTCGCCTTCTTCGTACTTCGCCATAAGAGCTGTGGATGCACCTACAATCTGGAATACTATTGTAACTGTTTCCTTTTCCCTATTGTAATCGCAGATTGTAAGAGGAATTCTTTCGCCCTTCTCATCTGCCTTAACAATAACAAACTGACCGGGGAGGCAGTTTGCGCTTACTCTCGGAGCCTTCACATCCATAAGCACGATTTTGTCCGAAAGCATCTGTTTTTTCAGTATCTGATACATAAATATTCATCCTCACTGCATAATTTTGTAAGATGATAGCACTACCAAGTGCAAATTTCAATCTATTTTTATTATAGCACTTTACTTTACTGTTGCAAAGTGTTAAAATACAAACGTATGAAAGTTTTGGAGGTGTTTTTTCAATGAGCATTAATATCAGAACACACGCTGTTGACTTCCTTTTTGATGCAATTTTTAGTCTTGAAAATCGTGAAGAGTGTTATTCTTTCTTTGAGGATATATGTACAGTAAACGAGATTCTTTCTCTTTCCCAGCGCTTCGAAGTTGCTGCGATGCTTCGTACCAAGAAGACTTATCTGGAAATTGCTGAAAAAACAGGTGCTTCCACAGCAACAATCAGCCGTGTTAACCGTTCTCTGAATTACGGAAACGATGGCTACGATCTCGTATTATCAAGAATTCCCGAGCTTCCTGTTGATTCTTCGGACGATGATGATATTCAGGACGATGGTCTTGACAAATAGGCGGATTATTAAAAAAGTTCTCAAGAATTGCCTTGAGAACTTTTTTTGTATATTTATCAGATTTTCTTAAGCTTGGCAAATGCTGAAAGCATTTTTTTATGTCCGAATTCTGGGAAATCCACTGTTACTTCAAAGTCTCTGCCGCCCTTTACAATAGAAATAACCGTTCCTTCACCGAACTTTTCGTGAGAAACCTTATCTCCCTCAGCATAATCCAATGCTCCTGCTCCTGCCCCCATATCCTTTGCGGGCTTTTTATAATTCATGGCAAAGGGTTCTACCGAAAGGTCTCCACCATCATGTCTCTTATAACCATCATCACCATTGCCCTTTGTAAATGCAGGTGTAGCTTTTTTATCACGAATTTCATCTTCCATAAAACTTTTCCTCCTATAACTTTTGTTAGCCGGCGAACTCATATCAAGTAAGTGTCGCGGAATTTCTTTTAAGAATCTTGATGGTAATGCAAGCCTTACATCCCCCCACTGCATTCGCTGCTCACAGGACGACATAAAAAGCTCATTCATCGCACGGGTTATTCCAACATAGCAAAGACGTCTTTCCTCCTCAACATCCGCCTCCGGATCGTCGGAATTTATGGACATAAAGCTCGGGAACAGTCCCTCCTCCATGCCGACAAGGAATACGTATGGGAATTCCAATCCTTTCGCATTATGAAGAGTCATAAGCGAAACGTAGTTATCCTTGTCCTCTTCGTCTTCAGGTTCTTCTCCCGCAGCCTCCTCGGAATTAAGTCCGCAATACTCAAGGAAGCCCGTAAGTGAAGCCTCTTCAGCCTCTAATTCATATCTGGACGCATAAGAAATCAATGCCTCCAGGTTTTCTTTTCGGTCATCTGCCTTTTCCGGGTCATCATCAACCAGATATTCAATATAATCGGTTTCATCAAGAATAATCTTAATTAAATCCTTTAAAGAAACTTTGTTTGTTTCCACTTCATAGCGAAAACCCTGAATCAGAGCAAGGAATGGTTCGACCTTGTTTCTCGACCTCTCTGCTCCGGGGATAGCCTGTATACTCTGCAGAGCCTCATAGAAAGAAAGTCCACCATTATGTGCATAATCCGCGATGCGGTCTATTGTAGTCAGGCCTATTCCTCTCTTTGGAACATTCAGAATACGCTGCACAGCAATATCATCATAGCCATTATCAATAGTTTTTAAGTATGCAATGATATCCTTTATTTCTTTTCTCTGGAAGAAGGACAGTGCACCAATGGTTTTTGCCTTAATCCCTCTTGCACGCATAGCTTTTTCAAAGGAAAGAGACTGAGCATTTGTGCGATATAATACGGCAAAATCCTTGTAATCCAGTGACCTCTCCTCCATAAGTTCCTGAACCTTATAGGCCACTGCATCCGCTTCCGCCATATCATTCTCGTAGCATGTATAATGTACAACCGAGCCCTCAGGATTTGCGGTCCAGAGCGTTTTGTCCTTACGCTCCACATTATGATGAATAACAGAATTCGCCACCGCAAGAATGTTCTGAGATGAACGATAATTCTGCTCCAGCTTAATCACTGTCGTATCAGGAAATTCCTTTTCAAAGTTCAGAATATTATATATGTTGGCTCCTCTGAACTTGTAAATTGACTGATCATCATCACCTACTACGCAAAGGTTTCTCTCAATCTCCCCGTCCTCATTTTCATGATGAGCAAGAAGACTTATAAGACGAAACTGTGCTGTGTTGGTATCCTGATACTCATCTACCATTATAAAACGGAAACGATTTCTGTAATATTCCAGCACCTCAGGCTGTGCAACAAAAAGCTCGATTGTTTTGCAGATCAGGTCGTCAAAGTCGAAAGCATTACTGCTCTTAAGGCGTTTCTGGTATTCTTCATAAACCATCGCCACCTTTTTCTCATTATAGTCCTTTGCATTTCTTGCATACTGCTCCGGAGTTATCAGTTCATCCTTTGCCTGAGAAATGCACTTCATAAAGGCCTTCTCTTTTATCTGCTTAGGATCAATATTCAACTGTTTCATAATGCTCTTAATCAGACTCTTCTGATCATCAGCATCGTATATTGTGAAATTGCGGTCATAGCCGATATATTCGCAGAAACGGCGAAGAATACGAACACAGGTTGAGTGGAAAGTTGACACCCATATATTTTCACTTTCCTCTCCTACTGTTTTCTCCACACGCTCTTTCATCTCTCTTGCAGCCTTGTTCGTAAAGGTAATTGCAAGAATCTGATACGGCCTTACATCGCACTCATTAATCAAGTATGCAATCCTGTGCGTCAGTACTCTCGTCTTGCCACTTCCTGCCCCCGCAAGAATCAGAAGCGGTCCGTATGTATGCTTGCAAGCTCGAAGCTGCTCAGGATTTAGTGAGTCATAAATAGACATATAGAACCCCTGAATTTTTCAACAAAAAAACTGACCGCCTTTTCAGACAGTCAGCACTCGATTTACTAAAATTATTCGACGATGCTGTCGTCCTCAAAATCCTCATCGAAGTCATCAAAATCATCGTAATCGTCCGGTGTAAGGAAACGATATACGAGATATGCGATACCTGCTACTGCAGCAACGCCACCAATTACAGCAAGAACAATAAGAAAAGGATTAACCTTCTTTTTTTCTTCGATTTCAACCTTTTTACCAAGGAGTTCTGCAAGTTTTGAATTACTATTAATAAGCTCGTCCAGCTTCTTCAAACTAAAATTCATAAATATCTCCTTTCAGTACATCATAGTTCAAATATATAGTTTTTACTGTGGTGTGTCAATTAAAACTTTGGAAACTTTTCTACTGTTTCTCTTCTTCTTATCCGCCAGTTTTTCCGCTTCGTTTTTAATGGTTTCTCCGATGGTTTCTCCGCCCTGTTTTATAAGTTCCTGAATAATGCTTCTTATGAACTTTCTTGTCTCCTTCGGCAGGTGATTCATGGTCTTTAAGGTACTCATGGCATAACCGAAAGCATCTGAATTGATATCATTAAGCGTCTGGGAATCTGATGCCATCAGAACGTCAAACAATGCGTCCACAAATATCTCTCTGTCCATTTCATCAAGTGAAGTAAGCCAGTTATGAATTGTCTTTGATAATGCAAGGCTGGAAGGCTTTAATCCCGGAAGCTTAATAAATGATGTTCCAAGAAGCTGCCAGGTAGTTATATCATGCTGATTTATGCCGCCTCTTCCGACACTTGGTACCACGGTATAATCCTTATCATAGTTCAGAAGCATACCAACCAGTGACTGATCAGGTACAATGGCCGTTGTTTTTGCGTATACTTCCTCCACTGCCTCTCCAAGGTCTGTGCTATCGTAGAATCCCGGGCCGTCGTAGCTGTACACATGCTTAACTCTGTTTCTTATTCTTTTTGAAGCCATCAGTACAGAATAAATTGCCAGATTTCCGCCCTTGGAGTGTCCGCACACATATATATCGCCCTTGGTAAGCTTTGCCACCTTATCGAGATATTCAGCAGCCATTTTCTGTGCCGGAATAACATCCGTAAACGCCATGTCAAAATCTTCTCTCCAGCCCACAAGAGTATCATCCGTTCCCCTGAAGGCAACGATTGTCTCATTGTTCTCTGTGGTAAAGGTCATAGCAGCAAACTGCACCTTTCGATCAATGTTTGTGACTCTTTCAAAATCATTGATTATCAAGCCTTCATATCGGTTGGTTTCTGCCATATCTTTCAGTACAATCATGGATGATTTTGTAAATGATACTGACTTTTTAATTATTTCATCTATGTTGTGGTCCTTTACAAATTCGCCACTTACTGTTTTAAGTGAGGGAGCATTTTCTGAATGCTCATTGGGTACATACTTATCAAACTCTGTATACGATAACCATGCAAGAATCGCACAATCCACCTGATTTATCGGAGACGCCTTAAAGCTCAGATCTCCTCTCCATTTAATATAATCAAACAAATTAGCCATTCATCTTCCTCCTTGAAGAAAACTATTTTTTCTTATCCTTTCTTTTCCCGAAAACTATATCATAAGTTTTCTCAACGTAAACGCCGTTTTCCAGAACCATAACCGTTACAGTTCCCTGAGTATTGCCCTTCGTATATGTGAATATTCTGGCAAGCTCTTCGTCAGAGGTAACTGTTTTGTCATTGATTTTTACAATAATGTGGCCCTGCTTAAGTCCGGCTTTATCCGCAGCCGAGTCCTCGACTACTTCCTTTATGTAAACTCCGACGGGCATATTAAAAGCATTTGCCTCCGCTTCAGAAATTGTCTGGGATACTATGCCGAGGTATGCCTGATCTCCCTCCGGAATTTCAACTCGCGTAAACAGCTCCTCAATTATAGGCAAAGCTCTGGAAATGGGGATTGCAAAGCACATACCTTCAATGCTGTCGTCAGCAAGTTTTGCGTTATTTATTCCAATAAGCTCTCCTCTTGAATTAAGGAGTGCTCCTCCACTGTTTCCCGGGTTAATGGCAGCATCTGTCTGAATAAGCGTAAGTGTGCTTCCGTTTATCTCAATCTTTCTGTCAAGTGCACTGACATAACCAACCGTGGTGGACTGGCCATAACCTAAAGCATTTCCTATTGCCACAACCATTTCACCGATTTCCAGCTTACTTGAATCTCCGATTGTGGCTATTCTTATTTTTTCTATAGTCTCTTTGGAAAGATCAGAGAAATTCACTGCCAGCACAGCAAGATCTGCACTTTCTTCAACAGCCTTAACCGTAGCCTTACATACGGTGTCATCTATAAATGTTACAGCAACGCTTGTGGCGTCTTTTACAACGTGATTGTTTGTAACAATAAGTAACTCGTTATCATTAAGGCTTACAAGAATGCCTGAGCCATTGCTTTCATACTCGTTTTCGTAGCGTATACCGAAAAAGCTCTGATATTCCTCGATTGCCTTTACATTAACTGCCACAACGGCAGGCATAAAGCCCTCGGAAATATCTGAAACATCATTTCTTGAAGACATAATAACCAGTGTAGGCACCGGGGTTTCAGAAGGAGCAAGCTTATCATCCGGTGTCTGATTTGTCTCAGTCCCGATTGTTTCATTTTTGTCCGTTCCTCCAAAGAAGGAGTTGTACGCAAACAGGGCTCCTGCAATGAGAAGCCCACAAAATACACCGATAAATATTGTTCTGTATAACGCTTTCATACTACAAACACTCCGTACATAAGAATACACCAAATGTACTGTAAAAGTATGTCTTAATTGTGATATTTAAAGAAAAAGTTTCTAACTTCACCGGCCATGTAAAGGGAACCGAGACAAAGAATCAGGCTATCCTCATCCGCTCTCTTAAGAGCCTTTCTTATTCCTTCGGAAACCCTTCCGCCCTTCAGCACCTTTACGCCCAGGCCTTTGCAGATTCCCTTTGCCTCAGCCAGCAGGTCTTCAGCCTTCATTGCTCGATAGTATTCCGGCTGAACAGCGATAATTTCAGTTGCTGTTTCTGTAAGGATTCTAATGATTTCCTCATGATCCTTATCTGCCATTACGCCAAATACGCAAATGACCTTTCCAACGGGTTTATCAGAAGCTTTGATTGCATATTTTACAGCGTCAACGGTTGCACGCATTCCTTGTGGATTGTGAGATCCATCCACAAAAACCACAGGTTTGTCATTAATTCTTTCAAGGCGTGCTATCCACGATGTTTTCTCTATTCCCGCACTTATATTTTTCTCGGAAATCTTAAATCCCCTTTTTACCAGTGCCTCGATGATTTCAATGGACATAGCAGCGTTTTTCTGCTGATATTCACCGATCATCTTCATTTTTATATTTTTATGTGTTTTATACGAAAAAACCTGTCCTGACAAATCCGAAGTCTTCGTGGAAAGCATTGAAAAATCCGGGATTGTAAGCGTACATCCTTCTGAAGCACAACGATTTTCGATTTCCTCCCGTGCCTCGTCATTTTCTCCGTAAAAGACCACATCTGAGCCATGCTTGATTATGCCGGACTTTGTTCTTGCAATTTCTGCAATCGTCTCTCCAAGGATTTTTGTATGGTCAAGTCCGATATTAACAAGTGCGGCAACACAAGGTGCGGAAATAACGTTTGTGGCGTCAAATTCTCCACCCATGCCAACTTCAAGTACAACGATATCACAGGCCTGTCTTTTGAAATAAAGGAAGCCCAAAGCAGTAACCGCTTCAAATTCGGAAATGCTTCTTGTCATTTTTTCTATGGCTGCCTTGACCTCTGTAATGAGCTCCGCAAGTTCATCGTCAGAGATTTCCTTAAAGCCGTACAGGCTGTCCGATTCTCCGTTCTTTGTGCTTACCATTATTCGCTCATTAAAACGCATGATAAAAGGCGAAGTAAACAGGCCCACCTTCAGGCCGCTCTCTCTTAAAATTTCTGCCGTCATTGCAGAAGTAGAACCCTTACCGTTCGTACCACCGATGTGCACATATTTAAGGTCCTTTTCAGGATTACCAAGAAGAGCCAACAGTTCCTTTGTGGAGTCCAATCCCAGATCAGGATTCATCCAGCAAAGGCTGTGTATGTAGTTCATTGCCTCTGTTATATTCATAGACGCCTCTTATTTTTCTTTAAGATTTCGATTAGCGGTAGAAAGCATCAATTTGATTCTGTTCAGCTGATTAACTTCGCTGGCACCGGGATCGTAGTCCACGGCAACGATATTGGCTTCCGGATTTTTGTATCTTAATTCCTTAATAACACCCTTACCCACAATATGATTAGGCAGACATGCAAAAGGCTGACAGCATACAATATTATTAACACCGGAATGAATAAGTTCTATCATCTCACCGGTTAAGAACCAGCCCTCACCCGTCTGATTTCCCACAGAAACAATGGGTTCAGCGTACTTGGCCAGCTTGCTGATATGCACGGGCGGCTCAAATCGATTGCTCTTCTCAAGTGCCCTTACCATATCTTTTCTCATAAACTCATAGAAAGCCACAATTGCGTTATTAATTCGCATAGACTTCTTTGACTTTCCAAGTGCCTCATACTTAAAGTTGGAGTTGTATGAGCAGTAAGCAAGGAAGTCCATAAGGTCAGGCATTACAGCCTCCGCACCTTCCGCTTCAAGCAGATCCACAAGGTGGTTGTTGGCAGCGGGAAGGAACTTAACAAGGATTTCTCCTACAATGCCCACTCTTGGCTTTTTCACATCGAGAAGGGGTATTTCATCAAATTCCTTTACTATGTTCTTTATATTTCTTCTGAATTCGCTGAAGCTACCGTTCTGAACCGATTTAATGGCAATATTCTTCCATTTCTCATGAAGCTCATTAACACTTCCCGGAACTGATTCATATGGACGTGTCTTGTAAACAACGCGCATAAACAAATCGCCATAAACAAGTGCCTGCATAGCTCTTGTTATCATCTTGACGCTGAACTTAAAGCCGGGATTTTTTTCGATGCCCACAGTTGACAAGGAAACAACAGGTACCTGTGGCATTCCCGCCTTTTTAAGTGCTCTTCTGATAAATGCAATATAGTTTGTTGCACGGCATCCACCACCGGTCTGAGTAATAAGAACCGCCGTTTTGTTCACGTCGAACTTTCCGGACTGTAGTGCCGATATCATCTCTCCCACTACAATTACAGAAGGATAGCACGCATCATTATTTACATATTTGAGGCCGGTATCAATAACGTTTTTATCCGGGTCCTCCAGCTCATAAAGGTTATAGCCGCAGGAAGCCATAGCCGGAGCCAGTATATCAAAGTGTATAGGTGACATCTGAGGAATAAGAATTGTATAATTCTTTCTCATTTCCTCAGTAAATACTACTCTCTCATACGCCGAACTCTTGACGTCCGCCTTTACGCCCTTGCGTTTACGGTCAGCAATAGCAGAAAGCAAGGAACGGATTCTGATTCTTGCTGCACCAAGATTGTTAACTTCATCAATCTTAAGTACTGTATAAATCTTACCTGAACCTGTAAGAATATCGGAAACCTGATCTGTAGTAACGGCATCAAGACCACATCCGAAGGAATTGAGCTGAATAAGATCCAGATGCTCATTTTCACGAACATAGCTGGCTGCAGCATAAAGTCTGGAATGATACATCCACTGGTCCACCACCACAGTCGGGCGGTCAACAGGACGTAAATGAGATACTGAATCCTCAGTAAGTACTGCAACTCCGTATGATGTAATAAGTTCTGGAATACCGTGGTTGATTTCCGGGTCAATGTGGTAAGGACGACCTGCAAGCACAATACCGTGACAGTCATTTTCTTCAAGGTATCTGACTGCTGCTTCACCTGCGGTCTTCATGTCCTGTCTGGCCTTTGAAAGTTCCTCCCAGGCCTCATGTGCAGCAGCTTCTATCTCTTCATCAGGAATATTGTTCCAGGCTCCGACTGTATCCACAAGGCGTCTTGTGACGATAGTTTCCGACTCTAAAGAAAGGAAAGGATTCTGGAAATTAATATCCTTACCTCTTAATTCCTCAACGTTGTTCTTTATGTTTTCGCCATAACCTGCAACAATGGGGCAATTGTAGTGATCCCCTGCATCATTGAACTCAATTCGCTCGTAGTTAATGCATGGATAGAAAATGTATTTTATGCCCTGATTAATAAGCCATGAAACATGTCCATGGGCAAGCTTTGCAGGATAGCATTCTGATTCTGAAGGAATGGATTCAATACCCATTTCATATATGCTTCTTGACGACAGAGGTGAGAGAACAACCCTGTAGCCCAGCTTTGTAAAGAAGGTAAACCAGAAAGGATAGTTCTCATACATATTAAGAACTCGTGGAATACCCACAGTACCTCTGAAGGCAGCGTAATCCTCAAGAGGGTCATAATTAAACATTCTCTTAAGCTTATATTTAAAGAGGTTCGGAACATTTACATCGCTCTTCTCTTTTCCAAGGCCTTTTTCACATCTGTTTCCGGAAATAAAGTGTCTGTTTCCCGGGAAATGGTTTATTGTAAGGAGGCAGTGATTTGTACATCCCTGACATCTTGTAAGTGTTGAAGAGAAGGTCAGGTTCTCAATTTCCTTAAAGGACAGCATTGTGGTCTTCTGGCCCTCATAGTGCTCTCTGGCAATAAGTGCCGCACCAAATGCTCCCATGATTCCGGCAATATCAGGTCTGATTACCTCTGTATTAACTATTTTTTCAAGTCCGCGAAGTACCGCATCGTTATAGAAAGTACCACCCTGAACAACAATTCTTGACCCAAGATCCTTGGCATCTGAAACTTTAATAACCTTGTAAAGGGCATTCTTTATAACCGAATAAGCAAGACCTGCGGAAATATCGTCTACTCCCGCACCCTCCTTCTGTGCCTGCTTAACCTTTGAATTCATGAAAACGGTACAACGAGTGCCAAGGTCAATAGGATTTTCTGCATACAAAGCAATCTTTGCGAAGTCTCTCACTTCATAATTCAGAGATTTTGCAAAGGTTTCAATGAAGGAACCGCAGCCTGATGAACATGCCTCATTAAGCTGAACAGAGTCCACGGCGTGATTCTTTATTTTTATACACTTCATGTCCTGGCCACCGATATCGAGGACGCAATCTACAGTGGGATCAAAGAAAGACGCTGCATAATAATGTGCAACGGTTTCAACCTCACCTTCATCAAGAATAAGTGCAGACTTAAGTAACGCTTCTCCGTAGCCGGTTGAGCAGGATCTGACAATCCTTGCTGTATCAGGCATAAGGGAAGAGATTTCTTTAATTGATTTGATGGCAGTTTTCAAAGGGCTGCCGTTATTGTTCTGATAGAATGAATACAATAAGGAGCCGTCTTCTCCCACAAGTGCCACTTTAGTGGTTGTGGAACCGGCATCAATTCCCAGGTAGCAGTTTCCCGAATACTCGGAAAGCTTACCTTTTCTTACGGTTGCCTTGGCGTGACGATTTGTAAATTCTTCGTACTCAGCTTCAGAGCCGAAAAGAGGTTCCATTCTTGTAACCTCAAAGTCCATTACAATTCCGTCCTCAAGACGCTTCTGCATCTCTGATAAAACAACAAAATCAGCCCTTGAAGCATTATCTCTCGCATTCATTGCGGAGCCTGTGGCTGCGAAAAGATGTGAATTCTCCGGAACGATTGTATGCTCAGGAGAAAGCTTAAGTGTTCTTACGAAGGCCAGTTTAAGCTCTGTAAGGAAGTGAAGCGGGCCTCCTAAAAATGCAACATTTCCCCTTATGGGCTTACCACAAGCAAGTCCGGAAATCGTCTGGTTTACGACTGCCTGAAAAATCGAGGCTGAAAGATCTTCTTTTGATGCTCCCTCATTAATAAGCGGCTGAATATCGGACTTTGCAAATACGCCACATCGTGCTGCTATAGGATAAATAGCCTTATAATTTTTTGCATATTCGTTAAGTCCGGAAGCGTCTGTCTTTAACAGTGCAGCCATCTGGTCAATAAATGAGCCTGTACCGCCGGCACAGATACCATTCATTCGCTGCTCTACACCACCGGTGAAGTATATGATTTTTGCATCCTCACCGCCAAGCTCTATAGCTACATCTGTTTTAGGTGCAAACTCGCGTAATGCATCAGCAACAGCAACTACTTCCTGCACAAAATTAACATTAAGGTGCTTTGCCAGAGTAAGTCCGCCGGAGCCTGTTATGGCAGGTCTTAAAATACAGTCTCCCAGCTTCTCTTTTGCATCTCCCAGCATCTTTGAAAGAGTGCCCTGAATATCAGCAAAGTGTCTTCTGTAATCAGCAAAAAGCAATTCTCCGTTGTCTTTGATAATTACAGTTTTAACGGTTGTGGATCCGATATCAATTCCTAAATTGTATGTCTGTAACTTGTTTGTCATATAGCCTCTTTATTGCAGTTTTAAATGTTTTCTATCTGCCAATCTATCGGTGTCAGCCCTGCTTCCACCAAAAATTTATTTGTCTTTGAAAAATGTCCGCATCCGAGGAATCCTCTGTATGAGGATAATGGACTTGGATGAGAAGTCTGCAGAATCAGGTGCTTAGGATTGGTTATAAGCTCTTTCTTTCTTCCTGCCGGAGCTCCCCATAATAAAAACACTACAGGCTCTTCCTTCTCGTTCAGAGCCCTTAATGCAGCATCGGTAAACTTCTCCCAACCATGTCCCGCGTGGGAGTTTGGATTCTGGGCACGTACTGTCAGAACGGTGTTCAGAAGCAGTACCCCCTGCTTTGCCCATTTTGTCAGGTCTCCATTATTGGGTATATAGCAGCCAAGGTCACTTTCCAGTTCCTTATATATATTTACAAGACTTGGAGGTGCAACCGTCGGTGGCTTTACAGAAAAGCAAAGGCCATGGGCCTGACCGTAGTTATAGTATGGATCCTGCCCGATAATTACAACCTTTGTATCCTTAAAGGTTGTGTAATGAAATGCGTTGAAAATGTCATTTGAGGGAGGATAAACGACCTGAGTTTCGTATTCATGCTTAACAAACTCAAACAGTTCTTTATAATACGGTTTGGAATATTCCTGTTTTAAGTGTTCGTTCCAGTCATTTGATATAGCAGCCATAATTACCTTCTTACGGAAATTCCTTCTTTATGCAGATATTCCTTTAAGTCTTTGATTTCCATCTCTTTATAGTGGAATAACGTAGCCGCTAAAGCAGCGTCTGCCTTTCCATCTGTAAGAATATCCTTAAAATGCTGCATTGTTCCGGCACCACCGGAAGCAATAACAGGCACACCCCCGTTTTCGGAAATCTTCCTTGTGAGTTCCATGTCGTATCCGTTCTTTGTGCCATCGCAGTCCATACTTGTTACAAGGAGTTCTCCTGCACCAAGCTTTACGGCTTCAATTGCCCATTTAATGGCATCAATTCCCATATCGATTCTGCCGCCGTTCTTAAAGATACTGAAGCTTCCGTCGGGACGTCTTTTTGCATCTATAGCAACAACGACACACTGGCTGCCGAACTTATCAGCCGCCTGGGAAATAAGTGCAGGGTTCATAATCGCTGCAGAGTTTACTGCAACCTTATCTGCTCCCTCTCGAAGTATAACCTTAAAATCATCTATTGTTCTGATTCCGCCACCTACGGTAAAGGGGATAAAGATTGCTTCTGAAATCTTTCTTACCAGATCAGCCTTAATATCTCTGGAATCGCTGGACGCTGTAATGTCAAGAAAGACAAGCTCGTCCGCTCCTGCCTTATCATAAGCAGATGCCGTTTCTACAGGGTCACCTGCATCTCTGAGGTTGACAAAATTTATTCCCTTAACAACGCGTCCATCTTTAATATCAAGACACGGAATAATACGTTTTGTAAGCATATTTCCTCCCGTATTCTATAAATCAGCAAAGTTTCTGAGTATCTTAAGTCCCACATCACCGGACTTCTCAGGATGAAACTGACATGCAAATATATTGTCCTTCTCAACTGCGGCATGAAAGTCAAGAATATAATTGCAGCTTGCGGCAACTATGTCCTCAGTTGTATGAAGGTAATATGAATGTACAAAATATACATAAGGATTTTCCGGGAGTCCTGCAAAAATCTTTGTTCCTGCTTTAAGTTCTAACGAATTCCAGCCAATCTGAGGTATCTTGTACCCTTCTGTTTCAGGGAACTTAATAACTTTTCCTTTAAGAATTCCAAGTCCCTTAACCCCCGGTGCTTCATCGCTTCCTTCGAAAAGCAGCTGAAGTCCAAGGCATATACCAAGAAGCGGCGTTCCTTTACTTACTATCTGTCTTATTGTTTCGTCCAGTCCCTGTGAATCAAGCTTCTCCATTGCATCACCAAAAGCACCGACTCCGGGAAGAACTACCTTTTCTGCACCTAACAATATGTCCTTGTCAGCAGTAACAATACATTCCTGGCCGATAAATCTGAAGGCTTTTTCAACGCTTTTAATATTTCCGGCTCCATAATCTATAATTGCTATCATATTTCCTCCAAACTGGGCAAACAAAATACAGGCGTATAAATACGCCTGTATATTTTACTCATTTCCGACACTATTTTCAAGTCCCACCTCTTCTACCGCACTATAAATGTATTTAGTGTAGTAAAGGTTGGCTGCAGCTTCGCCATCTGTCTGTGCGATTCCTGCATAGGTCTGAAGAACCAGCATAGCCTCGTCTTCTGAAATCTCGTAATTTGTTTTCATCACATCAAGAATCTGTGTTCTTACAAATAACAGATCATCCTCGGCTCCAAGTTCCTGTGCGTAAGGCATCCACTTATTATATCTGAGAAGGCCTTTGTAGAGATCGTTAAGTCCCGAAGTATAATCTCCTACAGCATAATGGCTGTTAAAAGAAGCAATCTGCTTACTTACGAAATTTACTGTATAAATCTTTTCTCCCAGTTTGTAATCCTCTTCTTCAAGTTCAAGTCCGTAAATGTCGTTATACGCCTTTTCATAGAAGTTTATGTCCTTATAGATAAGGGCATTATCGTAATTGGTCTGGGCTTCTTTAACGGCTGCACGGTAGTTCAGTGTGCTTCCGCCGCTTATAACAAGGGCTGCGATACCGATAAACAATGCAAACAGCACTGCAGCACCTGCTTTGTTAATCTTATATGTGTTTCCGGTCTCTTCGAGAATAAGCTTCTCGATTTCAGCCTTCTTTTTAGCCTTTGCTGCTTCCTTCTGTTCAGCTGTCTGTCTGGCTTTTTCGGCCTTCTGTTCTTCTTTGGCGGCCTTCTTTTCGTCAGCAGCAGCCTTTTTAGCATCAGCGGCTGCTTTCTTCGCTGCCGCTTTTTCCGCCGCTTTGGCCTCCAGCTGTTCAGGTGTAGGCTCAGTCTTTACCTTTTCGTCCGGAATCTTTACATTTCCAAAAAGAGCAAGATACCAAGGTTTCTTCTCTTTTTTCTTTTTCTTCTTCTCCTCGGAGTTTTCATCCGATTCTTCGTTTATATCAATCTCATTAAAGAGATTATCCAGGGCCTGAATATCATCTGCGTTAAGGGTATCATTTCCCATCGCTTCCAGCAGTTCAGCCGCCGATTCTGATTTAGCCGGTGTCTCTTCCGCTTCGCCATTATCAAAGGAAAGGCCTGCGAATGGATCATCATTGGCAATTCCCAAAGGATCTTCAAACGTTTCTTCCTGTGGTGATGCCTCCGGTGTCTCATCTGAATCTGCAACTGCCAGCGGATCTTCAAAGCCTTCGGTATCAGGAGTTCCCAAATCAGCAAAAACATCGTTTTCCGCAGGTTCTTCGGAAAGTGATGCAAATATATCCGGTGTCTCATCGCCACCATCCAGGTCAGGCAATGATTCTGCCAAAGGATCTGCTCCCAAGTCACCTAGGTCACCCAAAGCAGAAAAGTCAAAGGGATCCGCATCAGGTTCGGTAATGAAGTTAACCGTTCCTCCTGAAGAATCCCCGTCCATGAAAGGATCCCCGTCATTTTCCTCAGGCGGTAATGTGTTAAAAGTAAACAGGTCTGTAGGGCCTTCATCTACCGGAAGCTCCGCA
>JAKSRZ010000028.1 GCA_024403375.1 Lachnospiraceae bacterium | reverse complement strand
AGCGAAAGCTTTCGAGATGCCGAAGAGGTTCCGAGCAAACGGACATCGAGAAAGCAAAAGCTTTCGAGATGCCGAAGCGGTTCCGAGCCGAAGAGGCTTTCTCGAATTATATAAGAAAGTTTCTCCTGCTCGATAAAAAGAAAGCATAATACGCGTTGAAAAGGTGTAGATTTAGTCTATAATTGAAGTGATGAAAAGAATTTATCTTGCTCCTATGGAGGGGCTGACAACACGAATATTCAGACAGGCTTTCGGAAAGTATTATGACGGAGTGGACAAGTGTTTTACTCCTTTTTTGTCGCCGAATCAGAACATGAGTTTTCAGAAAAGGGAAATGGATGAAGTATGCGACAAGGACAGAAACACTATCGAAACGGTCCCTCAGCTTATATGCTGCAATGCTGATCATTTTATATGGGCTGCCGGGGTGCTGGCGGAGATGGGCTACTCAGAAGTGAACTTTAATTTGGGATGTCCGTCAGGAACGGTTGTTGCAAAGAAAAAGGGTAGTGGATTTTTGAGTTTTCCTGATGAGCTGGATGCCTTTTTTGACAAGGTTTTTCCGTATATGGAGCAGCATCATCTTAGATTGTCTGTAAAAACAAGACTTGGGCGATATGATGAGTCGGAGTTTGAGCGTATACTTGGAATATACAATCAGTATCCGATTTATGAGGTTATTTTGCATCCCAGGGTGCAGAAGGATTTTTATCGAGAGCCTGTGAAGCGAAAGTGGTTTGAATATGCTTCAGAAAATTCTAAGAATCCTATAGTCTATAATGGAGATCTTTTTACGACAGGTGATATTGCGTCATTTGAGACAGAATACCCGGAAGCAGAGACGGTTATGCTTGGAAGGGCTTTGATTGGGCGACCGTATTTGCTGGAGGACAATTCGGATACTCCAAAGGATATTGCCAAACTGAGATTATTTCATAATGAAGTTCTTGATGGCTATAGAGCAAAGTGTGATGAGTTCAGCACATTATGTAAAATGAAAGAAATGTGGGAGCATATGGCTCCGGCTCTTATGGTGACTGATTCTGACTACAAGAAAATCAGAAAATCAAAAACAGTCAGCGAATATATGATGAATACTGAGAGGATTTGGAACAATGGCTAAATATGTAGATTTGCATGTACATTCAACCGCCAGCGACGGAACATGCTCACCGGCAGAGGATGTTCGACTTGCAGCAGAGGCGGGGCTGGCAGCATTTGCACTGACTGACCACGATACAACTAAGGGCTACAGGGAAGCTGCAGAGGAGCTAGCACGACTAAAAGCAGAAAATCCTGAATTGGAACTGGAACTTATTCCAGGGGTGGAGATTTCGGCAGGGTTCAATGAGCGTGATATACATATTCTTGGCCTTTTTATCGACCCGGATAATGAGGAACTTGTACGTGAACTCAGAGAGGCTGAAGAGAGCAGAATTAAAAGAACCGAGAAGATGATACAGCGGTTCAAGGATATTGGCATAGAAATAACTCATGAAGAACTTACTCAAGGGGCTGAAAAAACTGTTGTTACAAGAGCCCATTTCAGCAGAGTCTTGTTGGCAAAGGGAATAGTTAAAACAAATGCAGAGGCTTTTGAAAAGTAGCTGGATTAGGATGGCCCTTGCTATGTGCCAAGAGGTTACATTGAGCCTGAAAGAGCAATTGAGCTCATAACAAATGCCGGTGGAATTCCGGTGTTTGCTCACCCTTTTAACTATAAAATTGATCGTAAAGTAATTCTGGAGCTTTTGGAAAAACGCCTTGTACCGGCAGGAATCAAGGGACTGGAAGTGCTTCACTCCACAAACAAACCCGAAGATGATGATATTCTGAAGGCAGTAGCCGTTCAAAATGGATTAATGATGACCGGAGGTTCGGATTTTCACGGCAAGAATAAACCGGGAATCTTTATAGGAAAGGGTAAGGGCAATATGAGAATTCCTTATGCCTATTATGAAACTCTCAGGAGGTACAAAAATGAACATGAATCTTAATTGGCTTTCGGACCCCACAGTTTTTAATGTAAACAGGGAAAAGGCTCATTCAAATCATATATTTGCAAAGAATTTTGAGGAACTGTACGGGAAAAATTCCTGGAAAAAGTCTTTGAATGGAACATGGAAGATGTTTTATGCAAAGAATCTTTCCTTGATTCCGCAAGGCTTTGAAAAGGCAGACTTTGATATTTCGGGACTTGACGATGTGCAGGTACCTATGTCTGTTCAGCTTCAGGGCTATGGACATACTTCATACTTTAATGTGATTTATCCATGGGATGGTCACGAGAGTCTTAAAAGGGGCGAAGTACCTCAGGAATTCAATCCTACAGCATGTTATGTAAAGGAATTTGTCGTAGATAAGAGCTGGAAGGGACAGAAGATATATATTAGTTTCCAGGGCGTTGAAAGTGCAATTGCTCTTTGGATTAATGGCCATTTTATAGGCTACAGTGAGGACTCATTTACTCCTTCTGAGTTTGATCTTACCAAGTACATCAATTTTGATGGTAAGAACAGAATTTCAGCTTGCGTATATCGTTTTTGCTCAGGCTCGTGGCTTGAGGACCAGGATTTCTTCAGATTTTCCGGTATCTTCAGAGAAGTATTCCTTTATACGGTACCGAAAGTTCATGTAAGAGATCTGTTTGTAAAGGCTATCCTTGATAAGGACAACATTGGCGGAACCTTGACAATGGAGGCTGAACTTACAGGAACTGAAGAGGCGGATGTTTTTGTTGAGCTTCTCGATGAAAACGGTGAGGTAAAATCAACCGTATTAAAGGGTAAACTTGATAAGGCGGGATTGATAAAAGGGAAAATGAAGCTGCCGGAGGTAAAGGCTTGGTCAGCAGAGCATCCGAATCTCTATGAACTTCGATTTACTGTAAAAGACAAAAGCGGTAAGACCACGGAGTTTATCACCCAGAAGATAGGTTTCAGACGCTTCGAAATGGAAAACGGAGTGCTTAAACTTAATGGTCAACGTATTGTATTTAATGGTGTTAATCGTCATGAGATGCACTGTGTTACCGGAAGAACAGTGTCCTATGAGGATACAAGAAACGATATTATCAACATGAAACGCCATAATATCAATGCCATAAGAACATGCCATTACCCTGATCAGACCTTTGTATATGACCTCTGTGATGAATTTGGCCTTTATGTTATTGACGAATGTAATCTGGAAACCCACGGCTCCTGGCCGAAGGGAGTGCCTCAGGCTGATACTTTGCCCGGAAGTACTGAAAGATGGCGTGATGTAGTATTGGACAGAGCTCGTTCTATGCAGGAAAGAGATAAAAATCATGCATGCATTCTTTTCTGGTCCTGTGGAAATGAGAGCTGCGGCGGCAAAAATCTATACCTTATGTCCAGACAGTTCAAAAAACGTGATGACACTCGACTGGTTCATTATGAGGGAGTATGCCACGAGCGAACATATAATGATACATCCGACGTGGAAAGCCAGATGTATACGAAGCCATGGGATATTGAGAAGGTATTGGAACAGTTCCCCAATAAACCCTTCATTCTTTGCGAGTATGCACATTCTATGGGCAATTCCACGGGAAATATTGATGAATATACAGACAGGGCTCATTCGCTGGAAAGATTCCAAGGCGGCTTTATCTGGGATTATATAGATCAGGCATTTGTTAAAGAAAACCGATATGGTGAAGAATTCCTTGGCTATGGCAGCGATTTCGATGATCCGCTTAATGACTACAACTTCTGTGGCGATGGTCTGGTCTTTGCAGACAGAACAAACAGCCCTAAAATTCAGGAAGTAAAATATTGCTACCAGAATATCAAGGTGGTAGTGAACAATACAAAGGCAACGATAACAAACTATAATCTTTTCACAAGTACTGAGGAGTTTGATTGTGTGACAACACTTTTCAGAAACGGTAAACTTGTTGCAGTGAAGAGTGAGATTTACGACATTAAGCCCGGAGAAACAAAGGATATTCAGCTTTTTAAGAAGCAGACTGAAGCAGGCGAGTATGTTACAACGGTAAGCTTCCAGCTGGCTGAAGACACTATCTGGGCAGATGCGGGACATGAAGTGGCTTTCGGACAGGGAAGCTATACTGTGGGTACGAAATGCCCCGGAAGAGATATGCTGATTGAAGAACTGAATAAAGCCGGCCGTGGATTTGAGGCTTCAGGCCTGCCGAAGGTCTGCAATGGTGACTACAATCTTACCGTTCGTGGGGAAGCCTTTGAATATATGTTTACCGGAGCGGGTAAGGGCTTTATTTCAATGCGAACCAATGACCGCAATCTTTTCAGTCTGGAGCCTAAGCCGAACTTCTGGAGAGCACCTACTGATAATGATGTTGCTAATCGTATGCCTTCCCGTTGCGGCGTCTGGAAGATTGGTTCACAATACAGCTGGGCAAGATTGATTTCCGATAAGAATACAAAGAATGGCCATAAAGTGGAGTTTGAGCATAAACTTGGCGGCTTTACGGATGGAACTGTGAAATCAAGCTTTGAAACTGATGTAAACGGTGTAGTTAAGGTAACACTGGATTATGAGCCTATTGAAGGAGCTCCGGAACTGCCGGAATTCGGCTTTTTATTCAGTCTTCCTTTGGATTATTGTAATGTTACTTACTATGGTCGCGGACCGGAAGAAAATATGTGGGACAGAAAGAACGGCTCACAGATTGGTATTCATTCATTTGACGTAACAGAGAATGTTACACCATATCTTATGCCTCAGGAATGCGGTAACCGTACAGATGTAAGATTTGCGAAAGTACTGGATAAGAAGGGACATGGATTCCTTATTGCGGGAGCACCCTTTGAATTATCTGTACTGCCTTATACACCCTTTGAACTGGAAAATGCGAAGCATCATTTTGAACTTCCGAAACCAACCAGAACAACGGTAAGAGTGAATTATAAGCAGATGGGTGTGGGCGGTGATGATACATGGGGAGCAAGGACGCATGACCAGTACCTCATCAATTCAAAAGAACCTATTCATTTTGAATTCTATATTGCAGGAATTTAACAAACGAGACTGTGCCGCTTAATATCGCCTAAAGACATTAAAAAATGCCTGTCACTATACATTTTACAGTGACAGGCAATATTTTTATGCTCGCATATCAAAAGAAAATCTTGTGACAGATGAAGGGGAGTGAGCTTCGAGAAACTCAGTAAGAAGCTGCGGCTTCTCCTCGTTCGGAGAACGAAGTTTTATGTCTGATGAGAGCGAGTACCCTTTTTTCTCAAGTGCCTCGGTAAGCGCCGGCAATTCACTTTCAAATATTTTTTCGGCTTTATCGTCGGACACGGAAAAGGAAGTATATACTTTTGTACCGGAGAGCTTTACATAAATATCTGTTGGACCAAGATTGTCCAGCTCAAGATGGAGAAGGGCGGAAAGACTTTCAGAGTTTTTCAGAGCCTTCTTCTTTTCATATACATATAGCTCACCATGAGCGTTTTCTTCCTTAAGCTTAACAGGAAGCTGGATATAAGGGAATACGTTGTTGATAGTATCCATAAACTTCAGAGTGGAATTGAGACTGCCTGTGTGAGAAAAGCTTTTTGCAGTTGTTTCTTCAGCAGCCTTCGGAAGCCCCTTGACAAGGGCTTCGGCCCTCTGCTGTTCGTTGATGCGATCCATAAGCTTATCAAGTTTTTCGGAAACAGTTTTAAGACGTGAATAAAGTTTCTTCACCACGACAGGAGAAAAATCCTCCGGTATAATGGAATCAACGATGGGAGGTTTTGCATCGGTAGGAGAAGCAACAGAGCGGGACTCTGAAGTGGGGACGGTATCCTTAGTGGGAACGTCAGTAGGTTTGGCTGCATTTTCTTCACCGGGAATTGTGTTGGTTTGATGAGTGGATGGTGAAACAGGTGTTTCATCAGTATTGTCGGGCACCGGCTTCTGAGATACTGATTCTGTAGGCACTTCAGCAGGTGTTGCAGTATCGGAAGGCACATCAGAAACTAATTCACTATCGGGAACAGTAGCCGGGTACGACAAAATTGCTTCAAGTTCAGACGAAAGCATTTCCTTTACCTGAGGATCGGAAAGCTCGGAAATCATTTCTGATATTTCGGCAACCGCTTTATTGAGCTCAGGAAGGATCTTGGCAGCAGTGTTGTTGAATTCGGAATAAAGTCGCACATTTTCCTTATTGATTTCGAATTTATTTAAGTCCATCAAAAGAAGGTCCTTAATGGGGGCCTCGGGAAAACGAGCGGAAAGAGAAACATATTTTCGGATGTTTGTTGCACTTATGGACTGAGAATGATTAAGCAGCTCTTTTACTACCGTCAAAGAACGGTCATTAACCTGAATATTTGCAGAGCGGAGAGCACTTTCTGCTAACTGATCCTTTTTATCTTCTCCGACAGCAACATCAGGATTTGCTAACTTTAACGTTACAACCTGCCCATCATTGGCAGTAACCACAAAATCTGCCACATCGCCTATGGAAAGCGGAAGTGGAGAGGCGGTTCTGGCATCTATCTCTTCGCCGGAAAGAAGCTTCAAAAGAATCTGATTTTGCCTCAAATCCAACACCTCACCTTTGACAATTGTGCTACTGTCGGGAAGCAACTGAGCAAGTAAACGGGCCTTCATTAATTTGGCGGGATCTGCGTTTACAGGGGCAGAATCTTCCCCACCTTTTTTTACGGCAGGAGTGCTGGTTCGATATATATTTGACATTATTGTTTCAAGGATTGACATATGACTCCCTAATCGTGAAATGATAAGTAAATACGGCTTTCTCTATATATATCGGCAAGTTTTTGGGGTTGTACAATTAATTTAAATGTGTTAGTATAAATTTAATGTTGCAGGCGTAGTTTATCGGTAAAACGTTGGCTTCCCAAGCCGAGGAGACGGGTTCGACTCCCGCCGCCTGCTTTATTTTCAGCTGTTTCCATGTTCTGGCTGAGAGGAGGGCATTTCATGGAAAATCATGCATTAATCTATACGACTATTAATGTGGTCTGCATTTCTTTTATCTTACCGCTTTTTATTTGTGTGTCCGTAAGGAGACATAAGCTGAAAGCGGACTATTTTTTTTCCTGGCTTTGTCTGATTTGTATGTTTATGGCACTGGGAGATATTCCCTATTGGTATTGCCTGGGTGCAGGAATAAGATGTGACATTTCCATAATCAAACTAAGTACATTTATTTTTTATGTGGCAGGAATGCCAATAACAATGGTGTACACGAACTATCTTGCCTCATACCTCGGACTTGAGAAAAACCGAAGAAAATGGATAGGAATTATTACTTCGATAATATTTGTTCTCTTCATAATAAGTGCAATCATCAATTTGAAACTGGGATTTTATTATACCATAGATGAAGAAACATTCGAATATTCAAGAGGAGAATATTGGCTTTTAAGTCACATTATTCCGGGATTGGCACTGATATATGACTTCATTCTTCTGTTCATCTACAGAAAAAGGTTGTTGCTCAGTGCAAGAATCGGCACAATCCTCTATATTACACTTCCTATAATTGGTGCGGTAATACAGGCTATTTTCGATGGTGTGCCCACATTAATATGGTTTGTTGCCATTGCATTATTTATTCTGTATTTTACTCTTAATACGGAAATGCAATACCTTATGGAACGTCAGAGAAAGGAACTGGTGGAAAGCAAAACCACAATTATGCTCAGCCAGATTCAGCCTCACTTTTTGTATAATTCCCTTACAACTATTGCTGCACTGTGCGAAAAAAGCCCTTTGGAAGCCAAGCGTGCGACTCTGGATTTCTCCAGATACTTGAGATGTAATATTGACTCGGTAAATAAGCGTATTCCGGTACCCTTCAAGCAGGAGCTTGAGCATGTGCAGACTTATCTGAATCTGGAAAAACTCAGATTCGAGAAAAGACTAAATATCATTATGGATATACAGGTGACGGACTTCCTTATTCCGGCCCTTACAATTCAGCCCATTGTGGAAAATGCGGTTAAGCACGGAATATGCAATAAAGAAGGAGGAAACGGCACGCTCATTCTTACTACCCTTGAGGATGAGAAGAACTATAAGATTATTATAAGAGATGACGGACAGGGCTTTGACACTACCAAGAAGCCCGATGACGGCAGAGAACATATCGGAATAGAAAATGTAAAACATCGTCTGTACTCCATGATTGGTGCTACGATGCAGATTGAAAGTGAAATAGGAAGAGGAACCATAGTTACTGTACTTGTTCCGAAAGAAAAGACAAAGAAGAGACCGAGAAGACATGAAGAGTGATACGCTGAAAAGAGTTTTTTTACGAAAAAGAACACTGATTCTCATATTGCCGGTTCTTGGCCTGATATTAATGGGTATTGCGAAGAAAAGCAGCTATTTTACAGAAATGATTTTCGCAAGACACATCTTCAAGCTCCTGTCCCAGGCGATAGCACTGATAACCGGAATATTTCCCTTTTCGGTGGCGGAAGTGATGATTATTCTATGCCCGTTTCTGGTAATTGCGTTGATAATCGGATTTATTGTGAAACTGGTTAAGAACAGACATGACTGGATGTTATGGGTGCTTACATTTATTCTTAATGCAGCCTGCATGGCAGGTGTGGTGTACTTTTTCTACGCCTTTGGCTGTGGGGCAAACTATTATCGGTATCAGGTGGCAGACATAGTCGGACTTAAAATTACCGAATCCACAAAGGAAGAACTTTACGGACTCACGATTGAACTTGCTGACAAAGCCACAGAACTAAGGGACCAAATTACAACCGAGGATGAGGAGGGAGCCTATGTCCTTCCGTACTCAGACAGGCAGCTTGCAAAGGAAGCTAAAAAAGCCTTCAAAGCTTTGGGAAAGAAGAACAGCGTTTTTGCAGGATTATATCCCGCACCTAAAAGTGTTATGCTGTCAAAAATGATGAGCAAAACGGAAATAACCGGTATTTACACTTGCTGGACAATGGAAGCTAATGTGGATGTGGATATTCCTGACTATTCCATAGGCTCTACCATGTGCCACGAGCTGTCCCACCTGAGAGGCTTTATCAGAGAAGATGAAGCCAATTATATTTCCTACCTGGCCTGCCTGGAAGGAGATGTGGACTTACAATATTCCGGAGTTATGCTTGCACTTATATATACAGGAAATGCCTTGGCCGGAAAAGATTCCGACCTCTATGCGGACGCCTGGTACAATCATTACAGCCCTGAGGTAAGAGTGGATCTGATTAAGGGAAGCGAATATTGGAAACAGTTTGAGAATACAAAGGTTTCTGAGGTTACAGAACAGCTGAATGATACATACCTGAAAGCTAACGATCAGGAAGACGGAACGGAAAGCTATGGAAGAGTAGTGGACCTCCTGCTGGCAGAATACAAACAAAGAAACAATTAATCAGCGATTAATCGGGATGATAGAAGGTAAATTTTCTTTACTTTCTATCATTTTTGATATAAAATCATAAAGTGTATTTTTATACCATATATACGGAATAAACAAGCTTTATTGGAGGCTTTTCATGGGCAATTTATTTGAAGGATTGGAAAAATTAGGCCTTAAGGATCTTAGAAACGTTAAATTATTTGAGGAAGAAGAAAAAAAGAAAACTGAAAAAGAAAACGTTGCAGCAGTAGTTAAGGAAATTACCGAAGAGGATATGCTGTTTGACAAAACCAGCAAATGTCCAATTTGCGACAGAGATTTTACAAATAAGACAGTCAGAACAGGCAAACCTAAATTATTAAGCAGTGATTCGGACCTCAGACCCATTTACCAGGGAATTGATCCCCTTAAGTACGATGCGATTACTTGCCCTTTCTGCGGCTATTCGGCACTTTCGCGTTATTTCTCTGTAAATCCGACTACAGGACAGCTTCGACTTATTAAGGAGAACCTGGCAAACTTCAGCGGACTTGCTGAGCCTGAGGTTAAATATTCATATGATGATGCCATTACCCGCCACAGACTCGCTCTTGTGTGCACCGTAATAAAGAAAGGTAAACCAAGTGAAAAGGCTTATACATGTTTAAAGCTTGCCTGGCTTTTCAGAGGAAAAAGAGAAGCGCTTATTAAAAATAACAAGGCCACCAAGGAAGATATTGAGATACTTAACAACTCCGAAAAAGAGTTCCTTACCAACGCATATAACGGCTTTATAGAAGCATTCTCAAAGGAAAACTTCCCCATGGCAGGTATGGATGAAGTGACAGTGACCTTCCTTACTGCCAACCTTGCTGATGAAATAGGCAAATACGACGATGCATTGAGACTTGTTGAAAGAATTATTATTTCCCGCGATGCCAACAGTAATATCAAGGGAAAGGCTAATGAATTAAAAGAAAAAATAAGAGAGCGTAAGGAAAAGAAATAATGAAGGAACAGCTCTATACAATTCCGGTAAACGAGGCCTTTGACAGCGAAACAGAGTGCCCTATATGTGCCATGTACGATTCCCTTGAACAGGGAGCGTTGGAATTCACTCTAGGCCCCAGCTACATGGAAGATGACGTGCGAATGGTTACCGATAAAATCGGCTTCTGCGAGCGTCACATAGATATGATGTATGAAAAGGGCAACCGCCTTGGACTCGCCCTTATGATGAAAACCCATGCAGACAGAACAATCGTGGAAGTTGAGAATAAGAAGAAAACCATGAAGCTTCCTAAAATAAGTCTGTTCAAGAAGAGCGAAGGATCCGCTGAAAACAGTGTGGCTGCTTATCTTGCAGAACTGGAAAAAAGTTGTTTTGTGTGCGACAGAATAAATGGTGTGTTTGACAGATACATAGACACTATATTCTATCTATATAAATCTGACAGCGACTTCAGAAGCAAATTCTATGCATCAAAAGGCTTCTGCAACAAACATCTTCGCTTACTGATCAACGCGGCACAGAATCAATTGGATGAGAAAGAAATCTCTGATTTTAACAACAGATGCGTTGATTTGTACCTGACTAATATGAAGAGAGTCAGAGACGACCTTTCCTGGTTTATCGACAAATTTGATTACCGAAATCAGGATGCTCCCTGGAAGGACAGTAAGGACGCACCGAAGCGAATGATAATGAAGCAGAATTCTGTCTTTTATGACCCAAATAAGAAGGCGTAAAAATGTTTTTTCTGTGAATGTCCCTTGACATTTTCAGCAAAAGTGATAATATACACGAAGAGTTTAGCACTCATGGCAAATGAGTGCTAACAGATAGGAAGAAAGATCTTCAGGAGGATTTATTATGAAATTAGTACCTTTAGGTGACAAAGTTGTTCTGAAGCAGCTCAAGGCTGAAGAGACAACAAAATCAGGCATTGTACTTCCCGGACAGGCACAGGAGAAACCTCAGCAGGCAGAAGTTATTGCAGTAGGCCCCGGCGGCGTTGTTGACGGTAAAGAAGTAGAGATGCAGGTTAAAGTTGGCGATAAGGTTATCTATTCCAAATATGCAGGAACAGACGTTAAGCTTGGTGACGAGGAATTCGTTGTTGTAAAGCAGAACGATATTGTGGCAATAGTTGAAGATTAATCAGGAGGCACTACGATGGCAAAAGAATTAAAATTCGGTGTAGACGCTCGCGTTGCACTTGAAGCAGGCGTTAACAAGCTTGCAAATACAGTTAAGGTTACACTTGGACCTAAAGGAAGAAACGTTGTACTTGATAAATCCTACGGTGCACCCCTCATTACAAATGATGGTGTTTCAATCGCAAAGGAAATCGAGCTTGAGGACGCTTTCGAGAACATGGGCGCACAGCTCGTTAAGGAAGTTGCCACAAAGACAAATGATGTAGCAGGTGACGGTACAACAACAGCTACAGTACTTGCACAGGCAATGATTAATGAAGGCATGAAGAATGTGGCAGCAGGTGCAAATCCCATTATCCTTCGTAAGGGTATGAAGAAGGCTACAGAGGCAGCAGTTGAGGCTATCGGAAAGATGAGCTCAGTAGTTACAGGCAAGGAGCAGATTGCAAAGGTTGCAGCTATTTCTGCCGGTGACGAGACTGTTGGTGAGATGGTAGCTGACGCAATGGAGAAGGTTTCCAACGATGGCGTTATCACTATCGAAGAGTCCAAAACAATGAAGACAGAACTTGACGTAGTTGAAGGTATGCAGTTTGACAGAGGCTACGTTTCCGCATACATGGTAACAGACACAGAAAAGATGGAAGCAGTTCTTGACGATCCTTTCATTCTCATCACAGACAAGAAGATTTCCAACATTCAGGAAATCCTTCCCCTTCTTGAGCAGATTGTACAGTCAGGCTCACGTCTCCTCATTATTGCAGAGGATGTTGAGGGCGAAGCACTTACAACACTTGTAATCAACAAGCTTCGTGGTACATTCAATGTTGTTGCTGTTAAGGCTCCCGGCTACGGCGACAGAAGAAAAGAAATGCTTAAAGACATCGCAATTCTTACAGGCGGTACAGTTATTTCCGACGAGCTTGGCCTTGACCTTAAAGAAGCTACACTTAATATGCTTGGCCGTGCTAAGTCCGTTAAGGTTCAGAAGGAAAACACAATCATCGTTGACGGTGAAGGAAACAAGGACGAAATCGCAGCAAGAGTTGCTCAGATTCGTTCCCAGATCGAAGAAACAACATCCGATTTCGACAGAGAGAAGCTTCAGGAGCGTCTTGCAAAGCTTGCAGGCGGCGTAGCAGTTATCAGAGTCGGTGCAGCTACAGAAACAGAAATGAAAGAGAACAAGCTCCGTATGGAGGATGCACTTGCAGCTACTCGTGCAGCTGTTGAGGAAGGCATTATTTCCGGCGGCGGTTCAGCATATATTCATGCAGCTAAGGAAGTTAAGAAGCTTTCTGATACTCTTACAGGAGACGAGAAGACAGGTGCAGAGATTATCCTCAAAGCACTTGAGGCACCTCTTTTCTGCATTGCAGCAAACGCAGGACTTGAGGGAGCAGTTATCGTTAACAAGGTTCGTGAGGCTTCCGTTGGAACAGGCTTCAATGCACTTACAGAAGAGTATGTAGATATGGTTAAGGCAGGAATCATCGATCCTGCAAAGGTTACACGTTCCGCTCTTCAGAATGCTACATCAGTGGCTTCTACATTCCTTACAACAGAAGCTGCTGTTGCAAACATTAAAGAAGAGACTCCCGCTGCACCTGCAGGCGGCGCCGGAATGGGCATGTACTAAAGAATAAACATCGAAAGGGGTTCTAAATGGAAGGCAATTACTGCGAAGCAAGAGCAAAGAAAAACAAAACAGCAAAGGATACACTCATACAGGCAGTATTCATTATCGGTATTGTGATAGGCCTGGCAGCAGCAATATTAACGGGTCATGGTCTGTTTATGCTTATTTCTGTTGCTTTTGGTATCGGAGCATACTTTGTATTCCCTTCTCTTAAGGTGGAATATGAATACGTATTCTGTGACGGTCAGATTGATTTTGATAAAATCATGAACGGTGAAAAAAGAAAGCGTATGGCAAGAATTGACTTTGATCAGGTTGTTGCCGCTGCACCGAAAAATTCTCATGCTTTGGATGGATATAAGCATTCAGGCGTTAAGACATATGACTACACCAGCATGACTCCCGAGGGAAGAGTATGGGGAGTGGTTGTTACTGCCGGAGAACAGAATTCCGTATACTATTTTGAGCCCAGTGACGAGATGATTCAGAAGATGAAGCAGAAGTCACCTCGTAAAGTAAGTGAATATTGATTAGATTTTCTTATCGCTGTCATTCATACTTGCTATGGATGGCAGCGCTTTTTGGTATTGCTTTTATTTTTCAAGCATTATATAATGGCTGAAATTACAACTTCTTGATTTAAGAAAGGATGACTACCATGGGACAGATTATCGGTGATGGAATTACATTTGATGACGTGCTTCTTGTACCTTCATATTCAGAGGTGCTCCCTAACGAAGTAGATCTCTCAACAAAGCTTACAGAAAAGATTACTCTTAACATTCCTCTTATGAGTGCAGGCATGGATACTGTAACAGA
This sequence comes from Lachnospiraceae bacterium, assembly GCA_024403375.1. GTDB lineage: Bacteria > Bacillota > Clostridia > Lachnospirales > Lachnospiraceae > RGIG3528. The sequence continues at coordinate 12,681 of JAKSRZ010000028.1, read as the reverse complement.
GTATCGTATGGCTATTGCAATGGCTCGTCAGGGTGGTATCGGTATCATCCACAAAAACATGTCTATCGAGGCTCAGGCTGATGAAGTAGATAAGGTAAAGAGATCAGAAAACGGAGTTATTACAGATCCGTTCTCTCTTTCTGCAAACCACACAATAGGTGATGCAGAAGAGCTCATGGCAAAGTATAAGATTTCCGGTGTTCCCGTAACTGACGGAAAGAAGCTTGTTGGTATTATCACAAACCGTGATCTTAAGTTTGAAACAGACTTCACAAAGAAGATTTCCGAGTGTATGACAAGTGAAAATCTTGTTACAGCCCGTGAAGGTGTTACACTCGAAGAGGCTAAGAAGATTCTTGCGGCAGCTCGTAAGGAAAAGCTTCCCATCGTTGATGCTGAAGGCAACCTTAAGGGCCTCATTACAATCAAGGATATTGAAAAGCAGATTAAGTATCCTAACGCAGCAAAGGATTCCCAGGGAAGACTTCTCTGCGGAGCTGCAGTAGGTATTACAGCAAATATTTATGACAGAGTAGACGCACTCGTTAAGTCTAAGGTTGACTGTATCGTTATTGATACAGCACATGGCCATTCAGCAAACGTTCTCAAGGTTGTTTCTGAAGTAAGAAAGGCTTACCCTGACCTTCAGATTATTGCAGGAAACGTAGCAACAGGCGAAGCAACTGAAGACCTTATTAAGGCAGGCGTAAACTGTGTTAAGGTTGGTATCGGTCCCGGCTCCATCTGTACAACACGTGTAGTTGCAGGTATCGGTGTTCCTCAGATTACTGCAGTTATGAATTCCTATGAGGTTGCTAAGAAGTACAATATTCCTATCATCGCAGATGGTGGTATCAAGTTCTCAGGTGACCTTACGAAGGCTATCGCAGCAGGTGCTAACGTATGTATGCTTGGTAGCGTATTTGCAGGATGTGACGAGGCTCCCGGAAGCTTCGAACTCTATCAGGGCAGAAAATACAAGGTATACAGAGGCATGGGCTCCATCGCAGCTATGGAGAACGGTTCTAAGGACCGTTACTTCCAGACAAATGCAAAGAAACTCGTTCCCGAAGGCGTTGAGGGACGTGTAGCATATAAGGGTCTTTTAGAGGATACAGTATTCCAGCTCCTTGGTGGTCTTCGTTCAGGTATGGGATATTGTGGAGCAAAAAATATTGAGACCTTGAAAGAAACAGGAAGATTTGTTAAAATATCATCTGCAGGACTTAAAGAGAGTCATCCTCATGATATTCATATCACAAAGGAAGCTCCCAACTATAGTACTGAAGAGACAAAATAAATTGTAGAGGAGAAGGGAAATGGCAGAATTTATTGAAGAAAAAAGAAAAGCCAAGAGAATTCCCGTTAAGCTCGAGCTTCAGGTGTCAAAGCTTTTTAAGCAGGCTGAGATTGAGGAAATTGCCACAGCGGTTCCTATCGAGGTAACAGACATTTCCAGAGGCGGCATCGGATTCAGATCAAAGGGAAAGTTCCCTCTTGATTACTATTTCAATGCAAAGCTTGAACTTGGAGACAGTGAGAATGTTCTTTACTGTGTAGTTCAGATCATCAGAAAACTCGAGAGAGAAGATGGCGTTACTTCTTATGGATGTATTTTCATAGGTATGGCCTCCGTTCTCAATTATATCTTTGATGATTTTGAAAGAAGGGCAGAGCTCAATGAAGCAAAATAATATCCCGGGTTACTCTCTTCTTATGGAAGAGGAACTCATTGATGTTAAGGGTACAGGACTTTACTTTAAACATGTAAAGTCAGGTGCCCGTGTTTGCGTTATTAAAAACAATGACGAAAACAAAGTATTCTATGTTGCATTCAGAACAACACCAACCGATTCTACCGGCGTGGCTCACATAATTGAGCACACAGTTCTTTGTGGTTCCGAAAAGTATCCCGTTAAAGACCCGTTTATCGAACTGGAAAAGGGTTCATTAAATACTTTCCTGAATGCAATCACATTTTCTGACAAGACAGTATATCCCGTTGCCAGCTGCAACGACAAGGACTTTGCAAACTTATGTGATGTCTACATGGATGCTGTTTTTCATCCCAACATTTACAAAAAACAGGAAATATTCAAGCAGGAAGGCTGGCATTATGAGCTGGAAAGCGAAGATGATGAGATTAAATATAATGGTATAGTATACTCCGAAATGAAGGGAGCATATTCCTCACCTGATGATCTCTTTTACAGATGCATCGCAAACAAGCTTTTCCCTGATAATGCTTATGGTGTGGATTCCGGTGGAGACCCGGCCGAAATTCCCGATCTTACATACGATAATTACCTTCAGTTCCACAGAACATACTATCACCCTTGCAACAGCTACATTTACATCTACGGCGATGTGGATGTGGAGGAGCGCCTTGCATGGTTGGACAAGGAATATCTGTCCTCCTATGAGGAAATAGATATTGACACACAGGTAGGCATTCAGAAGGAGTTCGGTGGAATCATTGAGGCTGAGAATTTTTACTCTGTTGATGAACCTGACGAAAATGGCAAGGGCGTATTTTATGCACTTGATTTCTTTGCAGGGGAAACAGATGACCTTGTAAAAGGAATTGGCTTTGAAGTGCTGGATTATGTTCTTTGCAGTGCACCCGGTGCACCCATTAAGGAGGCGTTGCTGGAGGCGGGAATAGGTGACGACATAATATCATACTATTCCGGCGAAAGACGTCAGCCTACATTTACCATTGGTGTGAAAAATGCAGCTCCCGGACTTAGCAGGAAGTTTAAAAAGGTTGTTTTTGATACCCTTGAAAAATGTGTGAGAGAAGGCCTTAAAGAGGCTTCATTAAGGGCAGCAATCAACACTCAGGAGTTTAAGTATCGCGAAGCAGATTTCGGAAGACTTCCCAAAGGACTGATGTACGGAATTACTTGCCTTTCCACCTGGCTTTATGATGATAATATGCCCTTCACCACACTTCATATGAATGAGGCATACGCTGATGTTAAGGCTAAAATCGGTACAGGGTGGTTTGAAGAACTGATAAGCAAGTACTTCCTTAACTCAAAGCACGGAGTGTTGTTCACATTTTCTCCGAAGGTGGGAATGAACGCTGAGGCAGATGCAAAAACAAAGGAAAAACTTGCCGAGTACAAGAAGTCACTTTCTTCTGAGCAGATCAGGCAGCTTGTGGAAGACACAAAAGCACTTAAGAAGTATCAGAGCGAAGAGTCAACACCGGAGCAACTGGCTACAATTCCGCTCCTTGACCTCTCTGATGTAAGAAAAGAAACAAGACCCTTTAACAAGAAAAAGGTTTTTGAAGATGTCGGAGAAGTTATTTTCACTGAGTATGATACGAACGGTGTCTGCTACATAAAGACGTACTTTGACGCAAATGGTGTTCGTTCCGAAGACGCAAGCTATATCGGATTATTGTCTGATTGCCTGACTATGGTCAGCACAAAGCAGCACGGCTACCAGGAACTGAATGACCTTATAAACATTTACACCGGCGGTATTGGTACAGACGTCGGAACATACGGAAGATATAATGATGCGGACATAAAGCCTTACCTCTCAGTAGGCGTAAAAACAACCTTGCCTGAAGCTGAGAGAGCAATAGGCTATCTGCAGGAAGTTATTACTGAGACTTTGTTTGATGACGAAAAACGACTTAAGGAGCTGCTCCTTATGATTCGCACAAACATTGAAAGCGACATAATGTACAGTGGAACATCCATTGCATCCGCAAGAGCTGCGTCCTATATCAGTGAAAGTGCTTGCTTCCTTGAAGCTACAGATGGAATAGACTTTTATCGTTTCATTTGCGACATTACGGACAACTTCGATAAAAAGAAGGCAACAATTATCTCCAAACTTAAAGAAATCTGTTCTGAACTTATCAGAAAAGGAAACTGTAGGGTACATGTGACTTCCGATGAAGAAGGATTGAAGGCATGCGAAGCACCATTAAAGAAACTGCTTTCCGTACTTCCTGAAGGTAAATCTGAAAAGGCACTTAAGTTTACGCCGGAAAGAAAGAATGAGGCTTTTAAGACTCCTGCAAGAGTACAGTACAACGTCTGCACAGGAAATATGTTTGATGCGGGCTTCAAGTACTCAGGAAGTATTGAAGTGCTTAAACATATGCTTTCCTGCGGATATCTTTGGAATGAAATAAGAGTTAAGGGTGGAGCGTATGGTGCAGGTTTTTCCGTAGGCTACCTTACAGGAAGAATTGTCATCAGCTCTTACAGAGATCCGAACCTTACAAAGACCTACGATACCTTCAGAAATCTTGTGGACTACGTGGCTGATTTCCAGGCTGACGAGCGTGAACTTAACCAGGCTAAGGTAGGCGTATTCGGAACAAAGGATGCACCACTTACCCCAAGACAGATGGGCGAAAGATCCTTCTCAGCATATATGCAGAACATAACGGTGGAAGAACTCCAGCATAACAGAGACGAAATCTTCAGCTGTACAGTTGAAGACATAAGAAAGAATGCTGAGATTCTTAAGGCAATAATCGACCAGAACTGCATTTGTACAGTCGGATCCGCTGCGGAGATTGACAAAAACAAATCCCGTTTCTTAAATATAGATACATTGGTTTAATATGAGCATGAAAGAAGACTTTAAATCAGGCTATGTCAGCATAATCGGAAGGCCCAATGTGGGTAAATCCACACTAATGAACGCAATGATAGGCCAGAAGATTGCTATTACATCTGATAAGCCTCAGACAACAAGAAACAAAATACAGACCGTTTACACAAACGATGATGCACAGATAATTTTCTTAGATACACCCGGTATTCACAAGGCTAAAAACAAGCTTGGAGACTACATGGTTAAGGTTGCGGCTTCCACTTTGGAGGACTGTGACGTAATCCTTATGCTGGTGGAGCCGACCACTTTTATCGGTGCCGGAGAAAGAAGCATTATGGAACAGCTTGCAAAGGCAAACTGCCCTGTGTGCCTTGTAATCAACAAGACGGATACGCTGGTGGATACCAAAGAATCCACCAAACAGGAAAAGCTTGCCAAGTGTATCGAAGCATATTCTCAAAGCTTTGATTTTACTGAAATCATACCGGTGTCCGCAAGAAAAGAAAAGGGCCTTAAGGAACTGCTGAACGTCATTATAAAGTATCTGCCTTACGGTCCGATGTATTATGATGAAGATACCGTTACAGAACAGACGGAACGTGAAATCGCCGGTGAAGTCATAAGAGAAAAGGCACTGAGACTTCTTGGGGATGAGGTTCCTCACGGCATTGCGGTTACGATCGAGAAGATGCATGAGCGAGTAAGACCTGAAACAGGAGACACATGCGTAGACATTGAAGCAACAATAATATGCGAGCGTGATTCTCATAAAGGTATCATTATCGGAAAACAGGGTGCCATGCTGAAAAAAATCGGTACTGATGCCAGAAAAGAGATTGAAAAGCTTTTTGAGTACAAGGTTAATCTCAGACTTTGGGTGAAGGTACGTAAGGACTGGAGAGAATCCGAAGCACTTATGAGAAACTACGGATACGATAACAGAGACACAGACTGATATGTACGGAAAAGTAACAGTGACGGGCATGATTATTTCGTCGGTACCCATGGGCGAATTTGATCGGCGCGTCACTATTTTGACAAAAGAAAAAGGAAAGATATCCGCCTTTGCAAAAGGTGCGAGACGTCCTACCGGCAATCTGACGGGTTGCAGCCAGATGTTCTCCTTCGGACAGTTTGTGCTCTATGAAGGAAAGGACAGCTACAACCTGGAGAGTGCGGATGTGTCTACGTCCTTTGTGGACGTGAGAGAGGACTTAAACGCAATATACTACGGAATGTACTTCTGCGAGTTTGCTCTTCATCTTACGCGAGAGAACGTTAAGGCAAAAGAGGAACTGAATCTCCTGTACGTTACAATGAGAGCGTTGGAGAAGGGGCAGATGGATAAGAAGCTTATCCGAGTGGCCTTTGAACTCCGTTTCCTTACTGAGGGTGGAGAAATGCCGGAAAGTCACAGATGCCTGAAATGCGGCAAGGAGATGAAGGAAGAGGAACATGCCTTGTTTAACGCAAAAGAGGGTGGACTTATATGCATGGACTGCTCAGGGGGAAGAACAGGGGTACCGGTATGCCGATCGACGGTCTATGCCCTTCAGTTCATCGTATCCAGCCCACTGCAGAGCCTGTATTCTTTTAATGTTCAGGAGAATGTTCTAAAAGAGCTGGAGGCTGTGAGACAGACGTATTCAAAAACTTATGCGGGAACAAGCTTCAAATCGGAAGAGATGCTTGATATATTGCAATAAATGAAGGTGTTCAACGTTAGGCCTAACTTTGTTTAGGCTTTTTTTAGTGCTTCTTAACCATTAGAACATAGCACTGTGGTAAGATATGCTTTATATTAGAGGGCAATACCAATAGTTTGCATCAAAATAAGGAGCAACGCTGATGAAACAGATATTGTTCAACCCAAATATAGCAGAGATTGACGAATACCTGGAACTTGCACAAAAATATAATGCGGGTTTTGAATACACTGATTTTATATTGCCACAGGTACTGGACAACGAGTCTCAAATGAGAAACCTGATAGGAATCTATAAGAACCTGGGACGCGATACATCAAAAGACACCCTGCACGGCGTGTTTTATGATATATGTGTAAACACCTGCGACGAACTCATATACAAAGCATGTGACTACAGAGTGCATCAAAGTATGGAATGTGCAAAAAAGCTGGGAGTAAGAGGCGTTGTATTCCACACAAATTTTATTGCAAACTTTAAAACCCCCTATTACTTCGAGGTGTGGCTTTCCGGTAACTATAAATACTGGACAAAGATATGCAAGGAATATCGCAATATAGACATTTATCTGGAAAACATGTTTGACATGGACGACTACCTGCTGACCAAGTTGTGTGAAATGATGAGCGATGTGCCTAATTTCCACGCATGTTTTGATGTGGCTCACGCACACCTGGCACCGGAAAACATCGAAGGATGGATGGGAAGCCTCAGAAATTACATCAGCCACATTCATATTAATGATAACTACGGCAATTTTGACAGCCATAACGAAATGGGAGACGGAACTATCGATTGGCGACTGTTTTCCGATATTGCATTTATGTTCAAGGAACCTCCTTCAGTTGTAGTAGAAATGACAGGAATTGAGAAACTAAAGAGATCACTTGAATTTATGGAGCTCCATGATATTTATCCGCTTGACAGAAGGAGATAATTGATGGAGAAAGTTAAGAGTTTTGTTAAAAAGTATACATACGGATGGAACGGCGGATTTCAGTGGGAACTTAAAGCCATGTCCTTACCCAAATGGATATGGTGCTTACTGTGGCTGTCTGCACTTAATGCTGCAGGTATGTGGTTGGGACTGAAACTGGATATGCCATTCAGAATGGATATGATCGGAGTGTGTTATGGAGCCTACTTCGTTGGCCCTGTGGGAGCCAGCATTGTGGCAGTCTTAAGCTACTTGGTTATGAGCATATTCGGAATGGCTGAGTTCCTGTATTGCGTACCGCTTATTATGTTTGGAACAACAGTGGCTTTCTGTATTCGATACCTCGAGCATAATTCAATGTCCTTGGCTCTGATTATAGCTTCAATTTCCGGCATTGTGTCAGGAATGGTATGCGTACCTATAAGCAAGATACTGTTTCAGGGATACACCGGCAATAACTGGCTTGATGAACTTGTGGACTTGGGTCGTGCTTTGGGCTTTTCAAACTCCGTTGCCTGCATGCATGGAGAACTGTTCGGAAATATGTTCGGAAGACAGCTTATGATTGCATACTGCTGGGCCTCCGGACAGATTGCCTACGGTTTCCTCATGAAACGAAAGGAGACCAACAAATTCATAATGTATGGATTTGCCACTTTTGCATGTCTTGCTGTATTTGCATCTACCGCAGTCATAGTTTCAAACCTGGACAGCGAAGTCGGTCAGCACGCTATGGACAGTTCGGACTCATACAAAATAATAGTAGAGACGAATCTGGGAGAAAGCATCGGTGTTACAGAGGCTGAGATTGAAAACGTGACAGGCCAGAAAACTTTCGGAACGATAGAAAGAATCCGATTCCAGCTGATTAATAAACTGGAGCAGCTTGTACAGGAACGTGATGTAAGATTTATTTCCAAAGTATACGAAAGTGAAAAGTACAGACAGGTTGTAATCCTGGCAATTTCCCTTATGGTAGCGGCGATAATTCTTCCGGCTTTCTGGTACGTATTGTTCCAAAGAAAAGAAAAGAGAGTAGCAGAAGACCGAATAAAGACATATATCGACACCAGTATTTTTGAAGACATCAAGAACAATGCAAAACAGGACCAGCTGATTTCATTATCAAAAAAGAAAACTATCGCAGTATTCTTCATTGATATAAGAGGCTTTACAAGATTTACTGAGGGCCATGAAACCGAACAGGTTGTAGAAGTGCTTAATAAGTATCTTGGTCTTGTTACAGATTGTATAAAAAAGAACAACGGTACATTGGACAAATATATAGGCGATGCGGTAATGGCTCTGTTTAATGCACCGAATGACGTAGAAGACTACGCCTACCATGCCGTAAAGACTGCACTGGACATTAAAGAAAGATGGCAGTTATTCTATAAGCAATTTGATTTTGTAAAAGAACCTATTGCATACGGAATCGGTATTCACATAGGAGAAGCCATTGTAGGAAACATCGGCTGCGAAAGCCACCTGGATTATACGGCGGTGGGAGATGCGGTTAATACCGCGTCAAGACTGGAATCCGGAGCTGATCCCGGCGAAATCCTTATCAGCAAAGAACTCTATGATCTTGTCAAGGACAGAATTGACGCTGAGAACATCGGAGTAATGAGCCTGAGAGGAAAGAAAAAAGAGGTTGATACCTACCTGGTACGAGGCCTTATAAATTATCCAACATAACAGAGGACAATTATGAATCTTGAAGTGTTAAAGAAAATGGGAAGAATAAGAAGATTCCAGATGGATGAGTATATCATCATCGAAGGAGAAGAAGGGCATAACGCCTTTCTGCTTCTTTCCGGCACTGCAGATGTAACAATCAAGGCATATAAAGACAGACGAGATATTGTTGCAAGAGTTGGAGAATCCCAAAGGTTTTTCAGACCGAAAGCCTTTAAGAACAGCACAAATACAATAGCGGCTCTGCTTCCCGGTGCGATTATTGGTGAAATGAGTATCGTTTCATCCTCCCCAAGATCGGCTTCCGTTGTTGTAACTTCGGAAGAAGCTCTTTGCCTTGTACTTGACAAAGAGAACTTTTACAAGGTAATAGAAACAGAGCCCGATATCGGCTTGAACATGATAGAAATCATGTGCAAACGAATTGATAAGGCAATGACTAAGATATCTTACGGCAGCCCCGTTTCCCAGGCTATCCGAAAGGACTATGAGTACAACCAGTATAAGCTTCTGGACAGAAGCAAGTTTGCAAAAGCATTGAAATGGAAGCCTGAGTACATGAAAAATGCCTTGGAAAAACTCAGCAATTTCTTATATAACCTGAATTTGGAACTTTCTCGTCAGGTATAATATTGGCTTTGACAGAAAGTTAACAAAAACAAGAATTTATGCTTTACTTAACGCTCATTTTATGAGAAAATAGCACACGGAATGCAAAAAAACTTTTTGCATAAATCAGGATCATTGAAAGGAGTCCCTCAACATGATTTATTCACGCGAAGTAGAAGAAATGTGCCCGGTTGCTCAGGGTGTCCATCACGGCGCCGCTCCGATTCCGGAGGAAGCAAAGTGGGTAAAATCAAAGGAAGTTAAAGACATCTCCGGTTTCACACATGGTATCGGCTGGTGTGCACCTCAGCAGGGTGCCTGCAAACTTTCACTCAATGTAAAAGACGGTATTATCCAGGAAGCTCTTGTAGAGACAATCGGATGCTCCGGTATGACACATTCCGCAGCTATGGCTGCTGAAATTCTTCCCGGCCTTACAGTTCTTGAAGCTCTTAACACAGACCTTGTTTGTGACGCTATCAACACAGCTATGAGAGAGCTTTTCCTTCAGATCGCTTATGGTCGTACACAGTCCGCATTCTCAGAGGACGGTCTTCCTGTAGGTGCAGGTCTTGAAGATCTTGGTAAGGGCCTTAGAAGCCAGGTAGGTACAATGTACGGTACTCTCAAGAAGGGACCTCGTTACCTCGAGATGGCAGAAGGCTATGTAACAGGTATCGCTCTTGACGCTGAGGACCAGATCATTGGTTATCAGTACGTTTCCCTTGGAAAGATGACAGACTTCATCAAGAAGGGTGACGATGCTAACACAGCTTACGAGAAGGCTAAGGGTCAGTATGGCCGTGTAACTGCAGAGCAGGGCATGGTTAAGATCATCGATCCCAGAAAAGAATAATTGGTAGGAGGAAAGAATACAATGGCTTTATTTGAATCATATGAGAGAAGAATTAATCAGATTAATTCTGTATTAAACAGCTACGGTATCGCTTCTATCGAGGAAGCTGAGAAGATTACAAAGGATGCTGGTCTTGACGTTTACGCTCAGGTTAAGAAGATTCAGCCTATTTGCTTCGAGAACGCTTGCTGGGCTTACACTGTAGGTGCTGCAATCGCAATCAAGAAGGGCTGCAGAAAGGCTTCTGAAGCAGCTGCTGCAATCGGCGAAGGCCTTCAGGCATTCTGTATTCCCGGTTCCGTTGCTGATACACGTAAGGTAGGTCTTGGCCATGGTAACCTTGGTAAGATGCTCCTTGAAGAAGAGACAGATTGCTTCTGCTTCCTTGCAGGCCATGAGAGCTTCGCAGCTGCAGAAGGCGCTATCGGTATCGCAGAGAAGGCAAACAAGGTTCGTCAGAAACCCCTCAGAGTTATCCTTAACGGTCTTGGTAAGGATGCTGCACAGATTATTTCCCGTATCAACGGTTTCACATATGTTGAGACAGAGTACGATCCTTACACAAACACAGTAAAGGAAGTATTCCGCAAGTCTTACTCCGATGGTCTCCGTGCTAAGGTTAACTGCTACGGCGCAAACGATGTTTGTGAAGGCGTTGCTATCATGCACAAGGAAGGCGTTGACGTTTCCATCACAGGTAACTCAACAAATCCTACACGTTTCCAGCATCCCGTTGCAGGTACATATAAGAAGGAATGTATCGAGAAGGGCAAGAAGTACTTCTCAGTTGCTTCCGGCGGCGGCACAGGTCGTACACTTCATCCCGATAACATGGCAGCAGGTCCTGCTTCCTACGGTATGACAGATACACTTGGACGTATGCACTCTGACGCTCAGTTCGCAGGTTCTTCATCAGTTCCCGCTCACGTAGAGATGATGGGTCTTATCGGTGCAGGTAACAACCCCATGGTTGGTATGACAGTTGCAGTTGCAGTTTCTGTTGAAGAAGCAGCTACAGCAGGTAAGTTCTAATAAATAACGCAAAAACAAAAAACACAAACCCTTGATTGAATAGGGTTTGTGTTTTTTTATTCACGGAAACGGTGGGATTCGAACCCACGGACCCTTGCGAGTCACCTGAGTTCGAGTCAGGGCCGTTATAACCACTTCGATACGTTTCCATACAACAGCAACGAGAGTATACCAAATACTTCATCGTATTTCAAGTTATTTAGCTTGCAATAAACAGCTCTACAAGATTTTTTTCTGCCAGACGGCCACTCTTTACATCACATTCCAAGGTTACTCCGTATTCAATCTTTTTACGAAGCTCCGAAAGTTTAAAACGACCGGACTGAGCCATGAGTTTACTGCAAACAAATGGATGGGCACCCAGGGCGGTCACAATCTCATTCTTTCCGGCACCATTCTGCTGGAGCTCTTTTACAACATATAATTGAGTAAAATGCTTAAGTAATGAAAAGAAGGTTTTAAGCACCGGCTCTCTCATGGCATTGAGTTCCTCATATACGGACAACGCCTTCTTAATCTGGCCTGCCGCCATTGCATCGGTAAGGTCAAAGATAGCGGAAGTAATGGCCTTGGTGCACACCTCTTGAACGTCCTCGCTTGTAACGCTTTCACGTTCGTAAACATAAAGAGCAAGCTTCTGGATTTCGCCGCTCAGGACTTCCATATCCGTGCCGACGTAATTCAGCAAAAAGTCTGCAGTCTGCCCGGTAATAGCCTTTCCATGTTTCTTAAATTCGGACCCGATCCACAGGCGTAAATCATTCTCTGACAGAGCATTGATTTCAGTCTCGTAGCCAACCTCCTTAATATTCTTAAAAAGTTTGCTACGCTTGTCTACTTCATCCTCAACAAAAACAAGCACAGTTGTATCCGGAATCATTTTTATATATTCCGTAAGCCTGTCCTTATCAGAACTACTACCTTTTGCAGTTTCTTTTTCGCCTTCTCCCTCGCCCTTTCTTGCCTTAAAAAGGCCGCTTCTGTTAACAAGAACAAATCGTCTGTCCACAAAAAAGGGCATAGTGTCGCAGAACTCGATGAGTTCCGGAATTGAAAGACCATCTCCCTGAAAAGTAACATTGTTCATGGAATCATCAGGGTCTGTAACTGCATTTTTCAGCTTATCAGCATCCGCCTTTCAAAATCGGGACTTTTGCGTATTTTGTCCGGCGTTTTGTACACATATGTGGGGCTTGTTCTCTTTTTGACCGGCGCGAATGTCGGATTTATGCCGGCAGGAAGATTTCTACGCG
>JAKSRZ010000027.1 GCA_024403375.1 Lachnospiraceae bacterium | reverse complement strand
TTTGAAATCGCAGGTGTTCCTGAAGAGACAGCAAGAGAAGCTTTAAGACTTGCTATGCACAAGCTTCCTGTTAAGTGCAAGATCGTTTCCAAGGAGCAGTTAGGAGGTGCGGACAATGAAAACTAAGAAGTACGTTGCAGAGTTACAGGCAAAGTCCGTAGCCGAGTTAAATGAAGAGCTGGTAGCTGCAAAGAAGGAACTTTTCAACCTTCGTTTCCAGAACGCTACAAACCAGCTTGATAACACAGCAAGAATCACTGACGTAAGAAAGAACATTGCTCGTATTCAGACTGTTATTTCTTCAAAGCAGAACTAATGCAGGATAACTATTATCGAAAGGAGTTAATACTGTGGAAGAGAGAAATCTTAGAAAAGTTCGTATCGGCAAAGTAGTAAGCGATAAGATGGACAAGACAATCGTTGTTGCCGTAGTGGACAATGTAAAGCATCCTCTTTACGACAAGATCGTTAAGAGAACATATAAGCTTAAGGCTCATGATGAGAATAACGAGTGCCAGGTCGGTGACAGAGTAAAGGTTATGGAGACAAGACCTCTGTCTAAGGATAAGAGATGGAGACTTGTTGAGATCGTTGAGAAGGCAAAATAGTCTTTAAGCTTCATAAACTCGGAAAGGAGTATCATACAATGGTACAGACAGAAACCAGACTCAGGGTTGCTGACAATACCGGTGCAAAGGAATTACTTTGCATCCGCGTAATGGGTGGTTCAACCGTTAGATATGCAGGCGTTGGCGATGTTATCGTTGCTTCTGTTAAGGATGCCACAACAGGTGGTATGGTAAAGAAGGGTGACGTAGTTAAAGCCGTAGTTGTTCGTACAAAGAAGGAAATCCGCCGTAAGGACGGTTCTTACATTCGTTTCGACGACAATGCAGCAGTTATTATCAAAGATGACAATAATCCCAAGGGCACACGTATTTTTGGGCCTGTAGCAAGAGAGCTCAGAGAGAAGCAGTACATGAAGATTGTTTCCCTTGCTCCCGAAGTATTATAGGAGGTTGTTGCTATGTCAATGTTAAAGATTAAGAAGGGTGACAACGTTCGCGTTATCGCCGGCAAGGATAAAGGCAAAGAAGGCAAAGTTACAGCTGTTGTAGACGGCAAGCTCCTCGTTGAGGGCATCAACACCGTTACAAAGCATGCTAAGCCTTCACAGGCTAACCCTAAGGGCGGCATTATTCATGAAGAAGCTCCCATCGATGCATCAAACGTTATGCTCGTTGTAAAGGGTAAGGCTACAAGAGTTGGATTTAAGACTGTTGACGGCAAGAAGGGACCTGAGAAGGTTCGTGTTGCTAAGGCAACAGGCGAAGTTATCGACTAATTCTGTGGAAGGAGGTCAAGATTTTGGCACGTTTAAAGGAAACATACAATAATGAAATTGCTCCGGCTATGCAGAAGAAGTTCGGTTACAAGAACGTAATGCAGATTCCGAAGCTTGACAAAGTTGTCATCAATATGGGTGTCGGCGAAGCAAAGGAAAACGCAAAGGCACTTGAATCTGCAGTTAAGGACATGGAGATGATCTCCGGTCAGAAGGCAGTTGTAACAAAGGCAAAGAAGTCTATCGCAAACTTCAAGATCAGAGAAGGACTTGCTATCGGTTGTAAGGTTACACTTCGTGGCGAAAAGATGTATGAGTTCGTAGATCGTCTCATCAACCTTTCACTCCCCCGTGTACGTGACTTCAGAGGCGTAAATCCCAACGCATTCGACGGCAGAGGTAACTATGCACTTGGTATCAAAGAGCAGCTTATCTTCCCTGAAATCGAGTACGATAAGGTAGACAAGGTTCGCGGTATGGACATTATCTTCGTAACTACAGCTCAGACAGATGAAGAAGCTCGTGAGTTACTTACACAGTTCGGCATGCCTTTTGCAAAGTAAGGCAGCTATAGGAGGATAATAAAATGGCAAAAACTTCTATGAAGTTAAAACAGCAGCGCAAGCCTAAGTTCTCTACACAGGCTTACACACGTTGCAAGATTTGTGGTCGTCCCCATGCATATCTCAGAAAGTACGGAATCTGCAGAATCTGCTTCCGTGAACTTGCATACAAGGGCGAGATTCCGGGTGTAAAGAAGGCATCCTGGTAAGAGATGACCGGCCTGCTCGGCCGAGTCAGGAACATTGCGATAAGCGGGATTATCCCGGACTTCGCAAGATGGCAATATTTAAGGAGGAATTTCATTATGACAATGAGCGATCCGATTGCAGATATGCTTACAAGAATTCGTAACGCAAATACTGCTAAGCACGACACCGTTTGCGTACCTTCTTCCAAGATGAAGCTTGCTATTGCAGACATCCTTGTAAAGGAAGGCTACATTAAGGGTTACGAACTCGCTGAAGACGGCGTTCAGAAGAACATCGTTATCACATTAAAGTATGGCAAAGACAAGAACGAAAAGGTTATCACAGGCTTAAAGAGAATCTCCAAGCCCGGCCTTCGCGTTTACGCTAACAAGGAAGAGCTCCCCAAGGTTCTTGGTGGTCTCGGAACAGCTATCATCTCCACTAACAAGGGCGTTATCACAGACCGTGAGGCACGCGCTCAGGGCGTTGGCGGCGAAGTATTAGCATTCATCTGGTAATAATTCACTAATTCAAATAATTAGGAGGTACGGGCATGTCACGTATAGGTAAGATGCCAATCGCTATCCCTGCTGGCGTTACAGTAGAGATTGCAGAAAATAATAAGGTTACCGTTAAGGGACCTAAGGGAACTCTTGAGAGAGTACTCCCTGCAGAGCTTGAAATTAAGAATGAGGGCGGCGAGATAATCGTTAACCGTCCCAATGACCTTAAGAGAATGAAGTCTCTTCACGGCCTTACAAGAACACTCATCAACAACATGGTTGTAGGTGTTACAGCAGGCTACAAGAAGGAACTTGAAATCAACGGTACAGGTTACAGAGCAGCTAAGTCCGGCAAGGAACTTACACTCACACTTGGATATTCACATCCTGTAATTATGATCGATCCTGAAGGTATCACAACAGAAGTTACAGATCAGTTAAAGATTACTGTTTCCGGTATCGACAAGGAAAAAGTTGGTCAGTACGCAGCTGAAATCAGAGACAAGAAGCGTCCTGAGCCTTATAAGGGCAAGGGTATCAAGTACGCTGATGAAGTAATCAGACGTAAGGCCGGCAAGACAGGTAAGAAGTAAGGAGAGGAGAATAGACAATGGTAAGCAAAGAAAATAGAAGTGAGATTCGTGCTAAAAAGCACATGAAGATCCGCAATCGTTTCTCCGGCACACCTGAAAGACCCAGGCTTGCAGTATTCAGAAGCAACAAGCATATGTATGCACAGATTATCGACGACGTAGCAGGCAACACACTCGTTGCAGCTTCCACAGTTGAGAAGGCTGTAGCAGCAGAGCTTGAGAACACAGATGACGTAGCAGCAGCAGCTTACTTAGGAACAGTGATTGCTAAGCGTGCACTTGAGAAGAACATCACAGAGGTTGTTTTCGACCGTGGTGGTTTCATTTATCAGGGCAAGATTCAGGCACTCGCTGAAGCCGCAAGAGAAGCAGGACTTCAGTTCTAAGTAGGAGGAAAAACGATGAGAGAAAACATTGATAATACCCCCAAGTCAGAATTCGAGGATAAGGTCGTTGAAATTAAGCGCGTATCCAAGACTGTAAAGGGTGGCCGTAAGATGAGATTCGCTGCACTCGTTGTAGTTGGCGATAAGAAAGGCCATGTAGGCGTTGGTCTCGGTAAGGCTGCAGAAGTTCCTGAAGCTATCCGTAAGGCTAAGGAAGACGCAATGAAGAAGATTATCGAGGTTCCTATGAATGACCTCGGTTCAACACCTCATGATTTCACCGGTTTCTACGGAAGTGCAAGCGTACTTCTTAAGACATCTCCTGAAGGTACCGGTATCATCGCTGGTGGTCCCGCACGTATCGTTCTTGAGCTTGCAGGCTACAAGAACATTCGTACAAAATCCCTTGGTTCAAACAACAAGCAGAACGTAGTTCTTGCTACAGTAAATGGTTTAAGCCAGTTAAAGACTCCTGAGCAGGTTGCTGCACTCCGCGGCGTTCCCGTTGAGCAGTTAGGTTAATTAAAGGGGGTAAATAATTATGGCAGATACATTAAAAATCACCTTGGTTAAGTCTCCTATCGGAGCTATCCCTAAGCAGAGAAGAACAGTAGAAGCTCTTGGCCTTCACAAGATCGGCCAGGCAGTAGTTCAGCCCAATAATGAAGCTACAAAGGGACAGATTCAGAAGATCAGACATTTGGTTAAGGTAGAAGAAATCTAATCAGTAGCAAGGAGGTGTTCAAATGAATTTAACAACAATCAGACCTGCCGATGGTTCCAAGCAGTCCAATAACTTCAGAAAAGGACGTGGCCATGGTTCAGGAAACGGCAAGACAGCAGGTTACGGCCACAAGGGTCAGAAGGCACGTTCCGGTAGACCCAGACTTGGCTTTGAAGGTGGTCAGAACCCCTTATACAGAAGACTCCCTAAGAGAGGCTTCAACTGCAGAAACACCAAGGAAATCGTTACAATCAATCTCGATCAGCTTAATCGTTTCGAGGACGGCACTGTAGTAACAGTAGAAACCCTTATCGAGGCAGGTATCGTTAAGAACCCCAGAGATGGCGTTAAGGTCCTCGGCAACGGTGAAATTACCAAAAAGCTTGAGGTTAAAGTAGATGCATTCAGTGAGAGTGCAACTGAGAAAATTCAGGCTGCAGGTGGAAAAGCTGAGGTGATCTAATGTTTAAGACACTTGTTAATGCATTTAAGATCAAGGACGTAAGAATTAAGCTTTTATACACACTTATCGCAGTTCTTATCGTTAGAATAGGCTGCGTCCTCCCTGTTCCCGGTATTAACAGAGCATACTTTGCATCCTGGCTTGAGACTGTAACAGAGGCGGGCGGACTTGGATTCCTTGATGTACTCACCGGTGGCTCATTCACACAGATGTCCATCTTTGCACTTAATATTTCTCCCTACATCACATCATCCATTATCATGCAGCTCCTTACAATAGCTATTCCTAAGCTTGAGGAAATGCAGAAGGATGGAGAGACAGGAAGAAAGAAGATTGCAGAAATCACAAGATACGTTACAATCGGACTTGCCCTTTTCGAGTCAGTCGCAATGGGTATCGGATTTAAGAATAACGGAATTCTTGAAGGTAGCAACGCATTCCTTACAATTTGCGTTATTGCAGCATCATTCACAGCAGGATCAGCATTCCTTATGTGGCTTGGTGAGCAGATCACAGAAAAGGGAATCGGTAACGGCATTTCCGTTATCCTCCTTATCAACATTGTAGCAAACCTTCCCAGAGACTACATGAACCTCTTTGAAACATTCATTAAGAGCAAACCTGTAGTTAAGGCAATCATTGCTGCAGTTGTTATTATCGCAGTATCTGTAGTACTCGTAGTACTCATTATCTTACTCGAGAGTGCACAGAGAAGAATCAGTGTACAGTACGCTAAGAAGATGCAGGGAAGAAGAATGGTAGGCGGCCAGTCCTCCTTCATTCCCTTAAAGATTAACACAGCCGGTGTTATCCCTGTAATCTTTGCAGTATCAATTCTCCAGACACCTATCATCATTTCCTCACTCTTCGGAGTTGGAGCTAACAGATACGGTAATGTTTGGGAAAGACTTCTCATGTACATGAACCAGCAGAACTGGTGCTGCTTCAGAACAGAAGGTTACGCTAAATACACAATCGGCCTTATCTTCTACATTCTGATGCTTTACTTCTTCGCTTACTTCTATACAGGAATTACATTTAATCCTATTGAAGTTTCGAATAACTTAAAGAAGCAGGGCGGTTTTGTTCCCGGTATCAGACCCGGCAGACCTACATCTGATTACCTTACAAAGGTACTCAATTATGTAATTCTCATTGGTGCGACAGGCCTTGGTATCATCGCTATCATTCCTATTTTCTTCACAGGAATGTTCTCAGCAAGAGTAAGCTTCGGCGGTACTTCAATCATCATCATCGTAGGTGTTATCCTCGAGATGGTACGCCAGGTTGAAACAATGATGAGAGAGCGTCATTACAAAGGATTCCTTTCAGAGGATTGATAATTTCGATATTATAAGGGGTGGTGCCTTTGGGCGCCATCCCTATAAGTGTCTAAAACAGGATATCAACAAGGAGACAGCATGAAGATTGTTATGTTAGGCGCCCCCGGCGCAGGAAAAGGCACACAGGCGAAGATGATTGCAGCAAAATATGGCATTCCGCACATCTCCACCGGTGACATTTTCAGAGCAAACCTCAAAGAAGGCACAGAGCTCGGAATGAAAGCAAAAGAGTATATGGATAAAGGACTTCTTGTTCCCGATTCACTTACACTTGAGCTTATTATGGATCGATTCAAAAATGATGACTGTGCAAACGGTTACGTTTTAGATGGCTTCCCCAGAACAATTCCTCAGGCAGAAGCTCTCACAGAGGCACTCAAGGCAAACAACGATGACCTTGACTATGCAATTGACGTTGATGTTCCTGATGAAAATATTGTAAGACGTATGTCAGGACGTCGCGCATGCTTAAGCTGCGGAGCAACATACCACATCGTATACAACGCTCCCAAGACAGAAGGCAAGTGCGATGCATGCGGCTCCGAACTCGTACAGAGAGAGGATGACAAACCTGAAACAGTTCTCAACAGACTTTCAGTTTATCACGCACAGACTCAGCCCCTTATAGATTACTACAAAGGATTTGACAAACTTAAATCCGTTGATGGTACACAGGATATGAACAAAGTATTTGAAGATATCGTAAAGATTCTTGAAAACTGAGGCGTAACATGGCTGTTAGCATAAAGTCAAAAAGAGAAATAGAATTAATGAGAGAGGCGGGAAAAATTCTCGCAGAGGTACACAATATATTAAGGGATTTTGTAAAGCCCGGTATATCAACTCTCGAAATTGATAAAAAAGGCGAGGAGATAATAAGGAAGCATAAATGCATTCCCTCCTTCCTGAATTACGATGGCTATCCCGGATCAATCTGCTGTTCAGTTAATGACCAGGTTGTACATGGGATTCCAAATAGAAATACCATATTAAAGAGCGGCGATATTATCAGCTTGGATGCCGGGGTTATTTACGAGGGCTATCATTCAGACGCCGCCAGGACGTGGCCGGTAGGAGAGATATCTACCGAAGCGGAACAGCTTATTCGAGTAACACGAGAAAGCTTTTTCGAGGCTCTTAAAGTGTGCAGAGCCGGCCACCACCTTAACGAAATCGGCGCAACCGTAGAGGATTACATTACCGGATACGGATATTCCGCCGTCCGTGACTTAGTAGGTCATGGTATTGGGACAAGCCTGCACGAAGATCCGCAGATATGCAACTTCAGACAGGCAATACGTGGCATCAGACTTCAACCCGGTATGACACTTGCAGTTGAACCTATGATCAACATGGGCCGGAGCGAAGTAAGATGGTGCGATGACGACTGGACAGTCGTTACAGCGGACGGTTCTCTTTCCGCACATTACGAAAACACTATACTCATTACCGAGGATGAGCCGGAAATACTTTCACTCATCCAATAATCATCAAATCGCGTCCCCCGGGGACACAGAGGGTAAAAGATTTATGTCGAAAACAGACGTTATCGAACTTGAAGGAACAGTAGTTGAAAAGCTTCCCAACGCAATGTTTCGCGTTGAGCTTGAAAACAAACATGTAGTACTTGCACACATCAGTGGCAAGCTTCGTATGAACTATATTAAAATAGTTCCCGGTGACAAGGTTACACTTGAAATGTCACCCTACGACTTAACAAAGGCTCGTATTATCTGGAGAGATAAATAATTAATCCGGAAAAAATACTTGCAATGTAGCGGAAATCGGAGTATAATGCTACACGGACTTTTTTTGAAAGGAGAACAAAACAATGAAAGTCAGATCTTCAGTTAAACCGATTTGCGAAAAGTGCAAAGTCATCAAGAGAAAGGGCGCTATCAGAGTAATCTGCGAGAACCCTAAGCACAAACAGAGACAGGGCTAATACCGATACCCGAGATAAGGGATCGTTTTCACGGAGAAGCAATAAAAGCTCTCCCATAGAAACCGGTACCTTGCTTTCTTTGTTGCAATGTTCTGCTCATATTACAAGGGCAGACACCGGATAAAGTCCGGGCTAAACCATTAAATGGTTTACTTGTGATACTGTGGGCCTGAAAAGGCTTAAGGCGGAAGTTAACGCTCTCGGAAACGGTAATAATTCGAATGCACAAGATGCACGAATTAAGATGACGAGTATCATTTCCCCTTTTATACGTGACTAAAGGAAGTAACGGAAACGTTACGGTTTTTTACTGAGCAAAGCTCAGATACGTATAATCATGGTTTAAAGCGGCTGGGCAGTAGTTTCCCGGCAATGCAGGAAACGCACTGCGAAAAACATTTTTTATTATTTACGGAGGTACAATACATGGCTCGTATTAGTGGTGTAGATTTACCCAGAGAGAAGCGTGTAGAAATCGGACTTACTTATATCTACGGTATCGGTAGAGTAAGCTCAAACAAAATCCTTGAAAAAGCAAACGTTAATCCCGACACACGTGTACGTGATTTAACAGATGACGAAGTTGGTAGAATCCGTGACGTTATCGATGCTGAATTCATGGTAGAAGGTGATTTAAGACGTGAAACTGCCTTAAACATTAAGAGACTCCAGGAAATCGGATGCTACAGAGGCATCCGTCACAGAAAGGGACTTCCCGTTCGTGGCCAGAACACAAAGAACAATGCCAGAACAAGAAAAGGCCCCAAGAGAACTGTGGCTAACAAGAAGAAATAATAGGGAGGATTCACAATGGCTAAGAAAGTTTCAACAGCAGCAAAAAAGTCTGCTAAAAAGCGTGTTAAGAAGAATGTTGATCATGGCCAGGCTCATATCCAGGCTAGCTTCAACAATACTATCGTTACACTTACAGATGCTGAAGGCAATGCCATTTCTTGGGCAAGTGCCGGTGGTTTAGGATTCAGAGGCTCCAGAAAGTCTACTCCTTATGCTGCACAGATGGCTGCAGAGACAGCTGCAAAGGTAGCAGTTACTCAGGGCTTAAAGAGTGTAGACGTTATGGTTAAGGGACCTGGTACAGGCCGTGAAGCTGCAATTCGTGCACTTCAGGCATGCGGTATCAACGTTACATCCATTAAGGACGTTACACCCGTTCCCCACAACGGCTGCAGACCGCCTAAGCGTAGAAGAGTCTAATTGAAGGAGGAGATTAGAAATGGCAAGAAATACAGATCCTGTTTTAAAGCAGTGCAGATCACTTGGTATCGAGCCTTCTGTTCTTGGTATTAACAAGAAGTCCAACAGAAACTTCAGAAGAGCAGGCAAGAAGGTATCTGAGTACGGTACACAGTTAAGAGAAAAGCAGAAAGCTAAGTTCATTTATGGCGTTCTTGAGAAGCCTTTCCGCAACAACTTCGAGAAGGCTGCAAAGATGAAGAACGGCACAACCGGTGATAACATGATGATCCTCCTTGAGCGTCGCCTTGACAACGTTATCTTCCGTATGGGCTATGGCAGAACAAGAACAGAAGCACGTCAGATCGTTGACCACAAGCAGATTCTGGTTAACGGCAAGTGTGTAAATATTCCTTCCTACCTCGTAAAGGCAGGAGACAAGATCGAAGTTAGAGAGACAAAGAAGGGTTCTCAGAGATATAAGGACATCCTCGAGGTTACTGAAGGAAGATCCATTCCCGCTTGGCTTACAGCAGACCATGCTAACCTTTGCGGTGAAGTAGTAGAACTTCCTACAGCTGATATGATTGACGTTCCCGTTAATGCAACACTTATCGTCGAGTTGTACTCCAAGTAAGTCATTTGCATAAACTATTTGGTAACATATCTATCAATTCGTCCGACACTTCTTGTCGGTACGAATTAACAAATGAGGAGGATCCGCTATGTTCGATTTCGATTTTAAACCCGCAAAGATTGAAATTGCTGAAATTTCAAAGGATAACAAATACGGTCGTTTTGTTGTAGAGCCTCTCGAGCGCGGCTACGGCACAACGCTTGGCAATTCCCTTAGAAGAATCATGCTTTCTTCTCTTCCGGGAGCAGCAGTAAGCCAGGTTAAGATTGACGGCGTAGTTCATGAATTTGCAGGCCTTCCCGGAGTAAAGGAAGACATCACAGAAATTATCATGAACATTAAGAGCCTTGCAATCAAGAATACAAGCTCAACAAATGAGAACAAGACTGCTTACGTTGAATTCGAAGGCGAAGGCGTTGTTAGGGCTTCTGACATCATCGTAGACCAGGATATCGAAATTATCAACAAGGATCAGGTTATTGCTACGCTCAACGGCGGAGCAGATTCAAAGCTTTACATGGAGTTCACAATCACAACAGGTCGTGGCTATGTAGGCTCTGATAAGAATAAGACAGACGATCTCCCCATTGGAGTAATCGCTGTAGATTCTATTTTCACACCTGTAGAGAGAGTTAACCTTACTGTTGAAAATACACGTGTTGGTCAGATGACTGACTACGACAAGTTAACTCTTGATGTATACACAAACGGAACATTAGCTCCCGATGAGGCAGTAAGCCTTGCAGCTAAGGTTCTCAGCGCACATCTTGATTCCTTCATCCAGCTTTCAGACCGCATTGATGATATTGAAATTATCGATAAGACTGAGACAGATGAAAAGGAGAAGATCCTTGAAATGAGCATTGATGAGCTCGAGCTTTCCGTTCGTTCCTTCAACTGCTTAAAGCGCGCAGGTGTTAACACCGTTGGCGAGTTAGTAAATAAGACTCCTGATGACATGATGAAGGTTCGTAACCTTGGTCGTAAGTCGTTAGAAGAAGTGCTTATTAAGTTAAAAGAACTTGGTCTGTCACTCAGACAGAGCGAGGATTGATAAAACAGTACGCGTAAGGAGGAAACATAAATGGCAGGCTACAGAAAACTTGGCAGAACAGCAAGCCAGAGAAAGGCTATGCTTCGTAACCAGGTAACTAATCTGTTATACAATGGCAAGATTGTAACCACTGAGTGCAGAGCTAAAGAAGTTAAGAGCATTGCAGAGAAGATGATTACACTTGCAATAAAGGAAAAAGACAACTACGAGACAGTAACAGTTAAGGCTAAAGTTGCTCGTAAGGACAAAGATGGCAAGAACGTTAAGGAAGTAGTTGACGGCAAGAAGGTTACAGTATACGACGTAGTTGAGAAGCAGAGTAAGAAGGATTCAGCATCCAGACTTCACGCTCGCAGACAGATGAAGGCATACCTCTATGATGTTACAGAGGTTCCTACAGAAGCAGCTGGCAAGAAGAAGGCAACAAAGAAGGTTGACCTTACAAATAAGCTTTTCGAAGAAATCGCACCTAAGTATGCAGACCGTAAGGGTGGTTACACTCGTATCGTAAAGATTGGTCAGCGTAAGGGCGACGCAGCAATGGAAGTTCTTCTTGAGTTAATCTAATATGAATTTGGGCCGGTACCTTATAGGTACCGGCTTTCTTTTACTAAAGTAATAAAGTGGTGCGATATGATTAAAAGAGCAGCAGAAAAGCTGAAAATAAAAGATGTTTTGCTTATAATTCTTGGCACATTTTTGATGGGTGCCGCCATAAACTTCGTTTTTGACCCGGTGGGTCTTGACGTGGGAGGTGTGAGCGGCCTTGCCATAGTAATAAAATACGCATCAGTACATGTTCTGGAAGCCACAGATATAGCATTTTTGAAGGATGGCTTACCTGTATGGCTGACATCACTGATATTAAACATTCCGCTTTTTGCCATATCATTTGCCAAAAAAGGAATGAGATATATTGCGAAAACGGTATTTGCCACATTGGCACTGACATTCTGGACATACATATTACCAATAATATCAATGACAGATGACATGATTCTGAACTGTATTGTTGGTGGAGTATTATCCGGAGTAGGAATTGGTATGGTCCTTTCCACAATGGCCACAACAGGCGGCACAGATATGTTTTCAGCTATTGTGCATGATAAATTCAGACACATATCAATTCCTGTTATTCTTGCAATAACAGACGGAATAATAGTAATCCTCGGATTTACCGTGTTCAAAATAGAGAATATAATCTACGCAATCATAGTAGTATTTCTCGTATCCAAAATATCAGATACCATACTTGAAGGCCTGAAATTTGCCAAAATGGCATTTATCATTTCAGAAAAGACAAATGCCATTTCCACAGAAATTATGGATAATATGGATCGAGGAGTTACAGGCATACGCGTAAAAGGAATGTACTCAGGTACAGACAAGCAAATGCTGTTCTGCGTTGTGTCAAAGAAGCAGATTCCGTTACTGAAAGACATAGTATATCGCCATGACAAAACTGCATTTATGGTAATTGCCGATGCAAGAGAAGTCATGGGAGAAGGCTTTGCGGAAGTGGCAGGAAAATAGCCTACGAAAATCAAAAAGCTCAAACGAATGGGCTTAAATATGAGCGAATAGCGAGAGAACCGCTACGCAGAATGCGTTATAACGCCAACAGGGGCCGAGAGTGAAAACACATTTTCAAACTCTCGGCCCCTGTTGACGTTATAATTGCAAACGAAGTTTGCGAAGCGGTTCCGAGCAAACGTACATCGAGAAAGCGAAGGCTTTCGAGATGTTGGAGCGGTTCCGAGCAAACGGATTATTTATCACCAAGAAAAGGCAGGAAAGGTATTCCTTGTGTAAATGGGCTGATTATGCTATAATATCACGGATTATGGGGACGTATGTCCTTTTACGCCCTAAAAGGATGGAGAAAAAATGATTAAGGCAAGAAAACTTGCATATGAATATATTCGCCGTGATGAAGAGGGTAATGTTGAAGGCATTATCAGAGCGTTGGACGGTGTGGACCTGGACGTTAAACGAGGAGATTTTGTTGCAATTCTCGGACATAACGGATCAGGAAAATCTACAATAGCAAAAGAAATCAATGCCATACTCGAGCCTACTGAAGGAACCCTTTATGTAGACGGTATTGATGTCTCCAACGGAGAAAAGGTGTGGGAAGTAAGACAGACAGCAGGACTTGTTTTCCAAAATCCAGATAATCAGATTGTTGCCTCAGTGGTTGAAGAGGATGTGGCCTTCGGACCGGAGAACCTGGGAGTTCCCACGGACGAAATCCATAAACGAGTAGACTACGCACTTGAAAGAGTAGAGATGACATCCTACAGAAAAAGTTCGCCTAATGCACTTTCCGGCGGACAAAAGCAGAGGGTAGCAATTGCCGGCATACTTGCCATGAAGCCCAAGTGCATCGTACTTGATGAACCCACAGCCATGCTTGATCCCGGTGGAAGAAAAGAAGTAATAAGAACCCTCCACGAACTTAATAAAAACGAGGGAATTACAATACTATTAATCACCCATTATATGACGGAAGTAAAGGATGCAGACAAAGTAATTGTAATGGATGACGGAAAAATAGTTATGCAAGGGACTCCTAAGCAGGTATTCTCCAGAGTAGATGAACTTAAGGCACATCATCTGGACGTTCCTCAGGTTACAGAACTTGCATATGAACTTAAAAAGGGAGGCATTAACCTCCCGGACGGTATTTTGACAAATAAGGAGTTTGTCGATGCTCTACTTGGACAACGTTAATTACATATATCAGATGGGTACAGCCATGGAAATGCATGCCCTGAACAATGTTTCACTGGAAATCCCGGATGGCCAGTTTATCGGTATTATAGGCCATACAGGTTCAGGAAAATCAACATTGATTCAGCATTTCAATGGGCTTGTAAAGCCCACATCCGGGACCATTTATTATAATGGCCGGGATATCTGGGATGAGGACTTTTCTAAAAAGGAACTTCGTACAAAAGTCGGACTGGTATTTCAGTACCCCGAATACCAGCTGTTTGAAACAACAGTTGTAAAGGATGTAGAGTTTGGCCCCAAAAACATGAAGCTTGACAAGCTTGAATGCCAACTCAGAACATTTGGTGCACTGAAAACAGTAGGAATAGGCGAGGAACTCTACGACGCATCACCCTTTGAACTGTCCGGCGGACAGAAACGAAGAGTGGCAATAGCAGGTGTCCTGGCCATGCAGCCTGATGTGCTTGTGCTGGATGAGCCCACTGCAGGTCTTGACCCCAGAGGAAGAGATGAAATTCTTGAAGCCATATTCAGAATAAAACAAGAAAGAAATATTACAGTTATCCTCGTTTCACACTCTATGGAGGACGTGGCGAGATTTGTAGACAGACTTATTGTAATGGATCACGGCTCCGTTCGCTTTGACGGCACACCCAAAGAAGTATTTGCCCATTACAAAGAACTTGAAGAAATCGGCTTGGCGGCTCCCGAAGTTACCTATCTGACCGCAGAGCTTATCGAAAAAGGACTGCCCCTGCCAAACGTGGCAACTACGGTAGAGGAAGCCAAAGAAATGATTATGAGGTTTTATAAACATTAATGCTGCGTGATATTACAATCGGACAATATTATCCTGCGAAGTCAGTAATTCACAGACTTGATCCAAGAGTGAAACTGTTTGCAACCCTGATATTTATTGTGTCCATGTTTTTGTTTAAGACATTTGTAGGATACATAGTGGCGGGAATTGCACTTATTACAGTAATAAAAATGTCGAAGGTGCCCTTCAAGTTCATTGTAAAGGGACTGAAAACAATTTGGATGCTGCTGTGCTTTACTCTGATTTTTAACGTGATTCTTACTGATGGAACCATTCTGTTTGAGTGGAAATTCATCAAAATCAGCATCGAAGGAATCAGAAACGCCATATTTATGGGCTTCAGACTATTCTTTTTGATTATCGGATCATCACTGATGACATTGACCACTACGCCAAACCAGCTGACAGATGGAATGGAGACAGGACTCAGAGGACTTAAAAAGATTAAAATCCCTGTTCATGAAATGGCTATGATGATGTCAATCGCCTTGAGATTCATACCTATCCTCATGGAGGAAACGGATAAAATCATGAAGGCTCAGTCGGCAAGAGGTGCGGACTTTGAAGAAGGCAAACTGATGGAAAGAATCAGAGCACTGGTACCCATCTTTGTGCCACTGTTCATATCGGCCTTCAGACGTGCAAATGATCTGGCCATGGCTATGGAAGCAAGATGCTACAGAGGCGACAATAACAGAACCAGAATGAACCCTCTGAAATACAAAAAAGAGGATGGACTGGCGTACTTAAGCCTTGTACTGTACGTGGCAATTCTTATTGTTGCAGACAGAACACTTGGGCCTATTGCAGAAAGCCCCATTACAAAGCTGAGCACAAGTCTTTCTGCTATGGTACACATTTTTAACTGCTTATGAAAAGAATTTTACTTGTAGTTGCATATGAAGGAACCAAATACTCAGGATGGCAGATTCAGCCTAACGCACTTACTGTGGAGCAGGTACTTAATGAGGAACTGTCGAAGCTGCTTAACGAGCACATAGAGGTAATAGGAGCAAGCAGAACGGACGCAGGCGTCCACGCCATGGGAAATGTATGCGTCTTTGATTCAGAAACCCGCATTCCTGCTGAAAAGATCTGCTATGCACTTAACCGCTCACTCCCGGAGGATGTGGTAATACAAGAATCGCGAGAGGTTCCAAAGAATTTTCATCCCAGAAAATGCGACTGTACAAAAACATATGAATATAAAATCTGGAATGCAGATTTTGTTCAGCCATTTAACCGTAAATACACATATTTCGTGTATCATGAGTTAAATGCAGAAAAAATGCAGGAGGCGGCACAGGCACTTGTAGGTACTCACGACTTTACAAGCTTCTGCTCCATACATGCCACCGTCCCCGATCATGTAAGAACGATTTATTCCTGTGATGTTATAAGGGAAGATCACCTGATCACCATAAGAATTAAGGGAAACGGTTTCCTTTACAACATGGTACGAATTATTGCAGGTTCACTTATAAAAGTAGGCCTTGGAGAAAAGGATACGGACTTTATCGAAGAAGCCTTGGGGAAACTTAACCGCGAGGCGGCAGGTCCTACGGCTCCTGCTTTGGGACTGACACTTGTAAAAATACAATACCCTGAAGAAATATTGACTATAGATAATAATTCTGATGAAGAAAAATAACAGATTAAACAGAATACAGAATACAGGCTTAAAAGCTGTCATTATTGTTGTTATGACAATTCTTCTGGCAGGTCTTTTAGGTTGTGACGGTGAAAATCTGCTGCCCGTAGAACCTTCACCTCAAGGGGCAACACCTGTTGTAAAGGACACCGGCAGAGATATTGATATGGGAACGCCGGCTTACACGCTTGCACCTACTGCAACGCCTGTGCCGACCAACACATCAACACCGACTCCTACGCCTACAGAGGTGCCCAGAATGACCGTCTGTATGGTGGGAGACATTCTCTTGCACGATACCTTGGAAGCAGATTGCAAACAGACTGACGGAAGTTATGATTACAAGCCTCTCTTTGCACTTACAAAGGATATTATATCTTCTTATGATGTAGCACTTGTTAATCAGGAACTCATTATCGGAGGCGAAGACCTGGGAGTATCAGGTTACCCCAGCTTTAACACCGCATTTTCCCTTGCAGACGCTTTGGAGGATGCAGGCTTTGATGTGGCATTACACGCAACGAACCACGCCCTGGATAAGGGCAAAAAGGGCCTTCTGAACTGCATCCATAACTGGAAAGAAAACCATGACAACATGGGTGTTGTGGGAATTTATGAATCGGAAGCTGAGTCAGAAGAAATATACATTACTGAAAAGAACGGCATAAGAGTTGCGGTGCTTAATTTCACATACGGAACGAACGGCATAAGTGCTCCCGAGGACATGCCCTGGTGCGTCAGCATGCTTACAGAGGATAATGTCATAAGAGCACTTGATAAG
Organism: Lachnospiraceae bacterium; assembly: GCA_024403375.1. Classification (GTDB taxonomy): domain Bacteria; phylum Bacillota; class Clostridia; order Lachnospirales; family Lachnospiraceae; genus RGIG3528. The sequence goes on along the minus strand of JAKSRZ010000027.1, from coordinate 9,840 downwards.
GCAGAAGAACTGGCTGACTTTACAATAGTGTGCCCTCACTGGGGAACAGAGTACAGCCTTGAATTATCATCTCAGCAGAAAAAGTTCATGATGCTTTTTAAGGAGCACGGAGCTGACCTTGTAATTGGCACACACCCCCATGTAATACAAAGCATTACCGTTGTAAATGACGAGGGCGAAACAGAGTGCCTTTCCGACGGCTATTCGCTGAAGCCCGACGATATGCTTGTTTACTACTCCTTAGGTAACTTTGTCAGCTGGACAGGAGAATCAGGGAAGAAGGGCATTGCCAACAGAATGCTTGGTGGTATTGCGGATATCAGCCTTTGCCGAAATGACGAAGGCAAGGTCTTTGTTGAGGATTTTGGTGTGATTCCCGTGGTATCTCATGTGGAAAAGGGCAACAATGCGTGTGCGGTATACCCTTTTGCAGATTACACAGGAACCCTGGCGGAGAAAAGTGCCATTATAGCACAGGATAAGGACTACACCCTTCAGTACCTTTATGATTTATGCAATCGTATATGGGGAGATCTCTGGAAAAAGCAGGGTACACCTGACCTGAATACGGCACAAGCCTTTGAACTGGATACGAAACTGGTAAGCTCAGGAGAAGGTGCTACAAAGAAAATGCAGGACGGCTCATACAAAACCGCCACTGCATTTACAAAAGCCGACACATTAACAATCACTTCCGAAATGGATATGTACGGCCTCTATTTGTGCTGGAATGATTATCCCCAAAGCTGGACACTGGAGTGCGACGGTGAAATTACCGAACACGGAAGCAACGGGTTTCTTCATGAGTACGTAAATATTCCGAAAGGAACAAAAAAATGCGTTATGCATTTTACGTCTGATGAAGCAATCTGTAAGCTTACTGCATATACCGGAGGAAAGCTTCCCTATGACGTTCAGGTATGGGAACCGGCCTGCGAGAAGGCAGATATTCTGGCATTTTCCACCCACGCGGATGATGAAATATTGTTCCTTGGCGGTGTTCTTGCAAAGTATGCAGGCGAACAGAACAAAAAGGTACAGGTTGCATATATGTGTGAATTCTTCAGCTCTTCAAGAATTCGTGAGCATGAAAAGCTGGACGGAATATGGCATGCGGGAGTACGAAACTACCCCGTGAACGGCACATTTCCCGATAAATACAGCGAGACTATAGAAGAAGCAAAAAGAATTTACAATTACGATTCGATTGTTGACTATCTGACGGCCCAAATAAGGCGTTTTAAGCCGCTTGTAGTCGTTACCCAGGATGATAATGGGGAATATGGCCACGGAGGCCATATGGTGCTTGTTGATGCTGTAAAACGGTCTGTTGAGAACTCCATGAACGCAGACTTCTGCGAAACCTCGGCAGCAGAATATGGTGTGTGGGATGTGCCTAAAACATACCTTCACATCTGGAAAGAAAATAAGGTAAAACTTGACCTTCGACAGCCGGTGGATGCCTTCGGAGGGAAGACCTCGATAGAGATTCTTGACGAAGCATACAAATTGCATGTTTCTCAGCAATGGTGCTGGTTCTATGTATCGGATGCCATTGATAAGCCAAAATATAAGTACAGCTGTGCCGATTTCGGACTATACAGAACTACAGTTGGTCCGGATACAGGGAATGACATGATGGAAAATGTTGTTGCGTACGGAGAATAATCAGTAAATGAAGAGCAATCGCAAGTTAAAAATACAAATAATAATTGTAGTTGTGCTTGTTGCAATTGTTGGTATCCTTTGGGGAACAATATTTTTGAAGGGCGGAGGAATTAAAGAAAAAACAACTCCGACTCCCGTACCTACGGCGACTAATACGCCAACACCCACATTTACACCTACACCAACAAATACGCCTACGCCGACTGAAACGCCGACGCCTACGCCAACAAATACACCAATACCCACGTTTACACCTACACCAACACCTGCGGCAGTTAACATAACGGCAGTGGGAGATGTATTGATGCATGCCAGAATCTGGCGATATTACAAGGATTTCTTTGTTCATTTTAAGGATGAACTTGAGTGGGGCGATCTGAATTGCCTTAATCAGGAAACAATCCTTATTGATGAAAGCTTCGGATATACAGGCTATCCTCAATTTGGAACACCCTACTACGTTGGCGATGAAGAACTGGAATACGGCTTTAACGTAATGTGCTGCGCTTCCAACCACACCATGGATAAGGGAATAGAAGGCGTTTTGGACAGTTATAAATACTGGTCCGACAAGAATTCCATTGCACTGGGCATTCACGACGAAACCGTGGAAAAGCACTATGCGATTACTGAAGTAAACGGAGTAACATTTGCTCTGTTTAACTATACATACGGAACCAATGGTATAAGTATCCCCAAAGGGTACGAATATGCCGTAGATACCTTCAAAGACAAGGAAAGACTTCTGGCAGATGTGGCAGAAGTAAACGACCAGGTTGACATAGTAATAGTTTTCCCTCATTGGGGAAAAGAATACACTCACCAACCGGTAGAAGGCAGTGATTACCATGATCAGGTAAATCTGGCGAAGAGCCTGACAGAGGCGGGAGCAGACATTATCATCGGCACCCACCCACATGTTATAGAACCCATGGAACTCATAACTGCGGATAATGGAAACACATGCATCTGCTACTACTCACTTGGAAATTTTGTGCATGGACAGGACCGATGGGAACGGTGCCTTGGTGCCATGGCAAAGATAACAGTTACAAAAAAATGGGATGAAATCTCTGTACATGCTGAAGTGGATCCCAATGTGTGTCAGCAGAACAAATCGTTCTGGACAATTAAGCTTACTGACTACACAGAGGAACTGGCAAAACAGCACAGGCTTCATGAGGGGGGCCTAAGTGTAGAGAACTTATGGAAATTGTGGAATCAGGTCTTTGAAATAAAAGAATTGGATATGACAATAGGCCTTGGGGAAAGGAACAATGATTAAGAAACAGACAGTTGCAAAAATAATAATTCTTGCGCTACTTGTTCAGTTGATGACCGGTATTCTGACCGTCGTCAAAAATGAACAATCTGTTTTTGCGGGATATGGGGAAATATACAGCGAAGACGACTATATAGCAGAACGTTTGAACTATGCATTCAAGGTTTACGGACCGGGGGCATATTTCTCTAAAAACGGAAAAGCTTGTACCTGCCACGGTAAGGGAAAATGTGTTGCCAACGGCAGCGGATGTAACTGCCTTCGATATGTGGTAATTGACGGCGATAAGTGTGACCTCAGAGCAGTGCAATGTATGGGATATGCCATGTACATTCAGCAGGTTCTTTTCGGATGTAATGAGTTCTCGAACAGCAGCAAGTTCAAGAACATTTCAGGCCCCGGTAAGGTTTCCTCGTCCAGTGTTAAAAAGTGGTTCGTGGAAAATGCTGACGTGCTTCATCCCGGCACACATATCCGTGTAAGATGGTCAGAGCACTCCATCGTTCTTATGAGCGTTGACTATAACAAGGGCACAGTTACCTATATCGACAATAACTGGGTCGGCAAATGTAAAATCAGTGACTTTACAACCATTTCCTGGTCTGAATTTGCTTCACGCTTCAAATCCATTAACTACGCCAAAGTATATAAAAACTACTACAGCTACTTCGATGGAGCACCGGATTCAGCAACAGTGGAAAAGCTTAAGAAGGACCTTCCTAAGGCAACAGCTACACCTAAGGCAAAAGCTACTTCCACTCCCACACCTACAATTACACCTAAGCCTGCAAAGTACACAATCGGTGTATATGAGGTTGTGACAGCACAAGGAAGTAATCTTAACCTTCGTTCCGATACTAACACATCATCGGAAATCGTTTCAAAACTTTCATCAGGAACAAAAGTCGAAATAATGGACTTTGTATATAACGTGAGCGGACACCACTGGGGACTTATTCCTTCAGAAGACGGATCAGGTTGGGTTGCCATGGAATTCCTTAAGCTGGTGGCAACGATTACGCCCACGCCTACCAATACACCTATCCCTGCAGATTATCCGCCGGGACAATACCAGGTGCATGTAAACAATAAATTAAACATAAGAGAATCCTTCAGTACAAACTCAACAATTATTGGCAACTATGCAAATGATACCCTTGTGGATGTGTTGCAGTTTGTGCAGGGAACTACCGGAACCGATTGGGGAAAGGTAACGCTGGAAGAAGGAAAAGAGGGCTGGGTAGCCATGTCGTATCTGGAACTTAATGTTACATTTACGCCTACGCCAAAGCCCGTAAAACCGGTACAGATACCGTTGGAAATTCAGTTGCTGAACATGACGCCGACACCAACCTTGTCCCCGACGCCAACGCTGTCTCCGACACCTACGGCCACCCCGATACCAATCGATATAGTGACACCGGCTCCGACGAGTGTAAGTGTGCCCATTGATGTCCCCGACGATAAAAACATGGGTTCCGGCTCATACTTCAGCGAAAACAGATGGCTGTTGATGATTGCCGGTGTAAGTGTGATTCTTGAAGTATGGCTTTATCGCCAGTTGATAATATTAAGCAGCCGCAAATGGAAGCGGCGAGGAAGGAAGCTGTCCCGTAAATGAAAAAAGGCGGTTTTTGGAAAATATATAGAATAGTTCTTTGCGTTCTTGTAATACTTATGGTGTTTTTTTTGGCTTACATAGAAAAATGCCTGCTTAGATACGAAGCAGCACAGCCCGAAAAGGTTATCGAGGCTGAAATTGCTGTTCTGAAGGAAGCGGCTCAGAATAACGTGATAGGAACCGAGCTTAATTTGGGCACCCTTTCCGAAGAAGAGCAGAAAGCATACAAAGACAAAGTGAGAACAGCCAAAGAATGGACATACAAGGTGCTTTCCGGTGGCTATTCCGAGACAAATCAGACCTATGGAATCTATGCTGACGATACACTTGTGGCAAAGGCAGACCTGGCATGCAAATCATCAGAAATCGTCATGGCAATTCTGACAGTTAATGACTGGAAGCTGGCAGGAATAAAACCTTGCTCCACAACCCGGATTGCGGACAGCACGCTCACAGTAACCCAGACACCCGCAACCACAAAGGAGCCAACGGAAATAGTCGTAAAGAAATTCAGATACACGTTTTCACTCCCGGAAGAATACAAGGTTTCTTTTAATGACGAGGTTCTTACTGCTGAAAGCACAGCAGACGGAATGTCAAAGTATCTCCTTGAGTCAGCGGCAGAAAAGCCTGTATTTAGCGTTTCGGACACATACGGATCGGAAATTGATTATGTTTTCGGAGACACACTCACCTATTCTGACATAATTGTGAAAGTTCCCTCGAATTTTGTTATTAAGTCAGGTGACCTTGACACCGCTGCCTATGTGGTATCTTTGCAGAACGATGCAAAATTTGACTGGTGTAAAGCATACGCAGAAATGCCTGGCGTGGCAACTTACAACTTCCCCAAGGCACTTACACAGCCGGATTTTGAGATATACGATAATTTCGGCAACGAGCTGGCATATGAATACGTAGGAAACACAATCACATTGACAGAACAGTCTGCTTTGGCAGAAGTACCTGCTGATATGGCAGATTCTGCGGAGCTGCTTAAGACCACTCAGATGTGGAGCCTTTTCCTTACAAAGGATTTATACAAATATGACGTAAAGACAGGAAAATACAACGGTTCTGCAGAGGACCCCGGTGATAAGGGACTTAAGCAGATGAGAACAGTGCTTGTTCCCGACTCATACCTGGATTCTGTTGCCGTGAAATACGCGAAGAGTGTGGATATTACCTTTATTTCCTCACACAAACTACCCACACCATGCTTTGTGGAAGAAAAGGTACAGAACTTTATAAAATACAGTGATGATTTCTTCTCATGTGATATCAGCTTCGAAAAAATCATGCTGCGTAACAACGGTTCAGAATTCCTGATTAACGGAGAAAGAGACAAACTTAACAGTACGTGCTATTTCTACAGAAACAAGAACTATGACGGAACGGACAACTCACCAAAATGGTTACTGGCTGAACTTGTTGATAAACTTGGAACTGATGATACCCAGACCGGAGAGAACTAATGGAAACAAAAAAAGTCGGATTCGGCAAAATAATATTATACATCCTTACATCCATACTGACATTTGTGGCAGTAGTATTTCTGACAGTTTTTATTATGATCAGCATGATATGTAACGGTTCCTCACCTGCCGCAAGAAAAGTGTTTGTAAGCACGATTCTTGAGACAGGACAGCTTAAATTCCTGGCATCCTGGTACTTAAATGCAGATGAAATCAACAGCGTAGTACAAGGCAATTCCATGGAAGAATTCAACCAGGAAGTTGATGCGGGACTGATTAATATAAAAGTTACTCCGGCAGCAGGAACTACGGATTCAGAAGGTAAGGACATAATTCGAGAAGAAATCACCGAGATGAACGGTGGTGCAGTTGTTGATGGAACAAATACATCTCTGCCGGTGGAAGAGCAGATTGGTGTAGACCTTGGCAACGGAATAAGAAAGGTAGAAATAGCAGGAAGAACTTTCTTCGCTACAATGCTTATTATTGAGGATCCCTCAAGAGTGCAGCTGGCATGCGTATATCCATGGCAGGACCAGGGCGAGGACCTTGATGTTATCGTAAAGAAGGCAGGAGCCGTTGCAGGCATTAACGGCGGCCTTTACGTAAGTTCGAACAATTCCGGCGGAAAGCCTATCGGAGTAGTGGTCTGCAATGGTGAAATACTTATGAACAGCCCTCAGGCCACAAGAGGTCTGGTTTTGATAGGAATGACCAATGATAATATTCTTACCATCGACGACATATCTCAGATGACACCTGCTGATGTTACGGAACTCGTAAAAACCAAGGGCATAAGAGATGCATGCTGCTTTCAGGAAGAGGCAAATGATAAAAATAACCATTTCGTTCAGCTTATGATTAACGGGAAAGAGAGAGAACTCAACGGTATGGGTTCAGGACTCAATCCCCGTACTGCCATAGGACAGCGTGCCGACGGATCGATTATTTTACTGGTTACTGACGGAAGGGGAACGGCAGGCCATTTAGGAGCATCGGCATCAGATCTTATCAGCATTATGAATGAATACGGAGCGGTAAATGCGGCAAACCTTGACGGCGGAAGCTCCTCCAGCATGTACTGCAACAACGAATATTTAATGACCAGCGTTACATTTTATTATGCAAACGGCTCATGGAGATTACCGTTAGCCTTCGTAGTAAAATAATTAACGCATTGGGGTAATTTTTAATTTTTTTTCTGAAACCTAATGAAAGGTTTTTCGTGTTATAAGGCAGGGTTCAATGGAAGACGCAAAAATTGTGCAGCTTTATCTTGATAGGAATGAAGCGGCAATAACGGAAAGTAAAATAAAATATGACAAGTATCTGATGAAGATATCCTACAACATCCTGTTCAATAATGAGGATGCAGAGGAAAGCGTTAACGATACATATTTGTCTGCATGGAATTCGATTCCGCCTCACAAACCTGAAGTCTTGTCCACGTTTTTGGGAAAGATAGCAAGAGGACATGCGATTGATATTTATCGACGCCATCATGCGGAAAAGAGAATCCCTTCAGAGTATTGCTCCAGTTTGGATGAACTTGAAGAATGTGTTCCGGGAACATCCACGGTGGAGGATAACCTTGAGGCCAAACGCCTGGGCGAAGTGATTAATGAATTTTTGAAAACCCAGAAAGAGGATGCAAGAAACCTGTTTATCGGCAGATATTTCTATTCCGATTCACTTAAAGAAGTTGCAGAATACAATGGCATGACGGAGGCAAAAGCAAAAATGATTCTGTTCCGCACTCGCCAGAAACTTAAAGAATATTTAGAGAAGGAGGGCTTTAACGTCTGAAATGAATAAAGAACAGATTTCGGATGCACTGTCTTTTATAGACGACAGCATGCTTGAACAAACAAATAAATTACGTATGGCCCCCCGTGCTAAGAAGATAACCCGAATCAGATGGACCGGCGTCGCTTCTGCTGCGGCAGCGGTACTGGTACTGGTTGCAGGAGCAACATCTCTCAGACTTTTCAGCAGACAATCAATGAAGGAGGCTGCACCATCAATGGCAGAACAGAATCATTTTGCTATGATGGCGGAAAGTGCTACCGAAAGTGCCGGAACATTGGAATCAAAGGTACTTGCTCCTATCGACAGAGTAGCCGACGAAAGCAATGGATTTGAGGCTAAACCCACATCGGCAGGTAATTGGCTGCAGGAGACTACGGTATCTGAAGACACTTCAATTATGTTGGGAAGCAATATTAACCTGGAGGCAGATGGTTTCAATGGTGTTGCAAACGGGTTGTTGGATAAAGACGGCTTCTATTACGGTAATGCTTCATTAAACTACGTGCCGGAACAGCAGGACATCAATTACACAGTCGAAAGCATAGACAGGAACAACGTAACCTTCACATGCAGCAATAACCTTTCAAGTACAGTGTATACAGGCGATGACTACGAACTGGAAACCAACATTGATGGAATCTGGTATACCTGTGAACCCATAACAGAAATTGGTTTTGATAGTATACTTTGGTCTGTTGACGCAAAAGCTGAACGTGTTTTCAACTATTCGTTTGATTACGCTTACGGAGAACTGCAGGGCGGAAAATATCGAATTGTAAAGAAATTCTACCTTTCGGCACCTGATCCGGTGAATAAACCGGAAGAACTTCTGGTGGCAGTTGAATTTGATATTGAATAATTAAAGGACCAATCGAAGCCTATGACCTCGATTGGTTTTTTAATTAACGGTCAATTATATCATACACAAAATGATTATAACGCAGATGAAAATGAATTGTTTTGAATTTTTACAAAAATTCACATGATTTGATGTTGACACCATTTCCTAACCAATGTATAATCTCACTCGTTCACGTTAATAAGTCGGATGTAATATCCGATTGAAGAAATACTAAATTATACGGAGGAATCGCAATGAAGACTTATATCGCAAGTCCTGCAAACGTTGAGAGAAAATGGTATGTTATCGACGCTGAAGGACAGACATTAGGACGTCTTGCTTCTGTAGTAGCTCAGATCTTAAAGGGTAAGAATAAGACAGTTTATACACCTTACCTTGATCTTGGTGATAACGTAATCATCGTTAATGCAGAGAAGATTAAAGTTACAGGTAAGAAGCTTGATCAGAAGATCTACTTCAGCCACTCTAAGTATGCTGGTGGTACAACAGAGACTTCACTTCGTGAAATGCTCGAGAAGAAGCCTTGTGACGTTGTTACACACGCAGTAAAGGGTATGCTTCCCAAGGGACCTCTTGGAAGACAGATGATTGAAAAGTTACACGTATACGCAGGTCCTGAGCACAAGAACCAGGCTCAGAAGCCCGAAGTATTAGTACTTAAGTAATCAGGAAGGAGGACAATTATGGCTAAAGCATCTAAATCAGCAAGATACTACGGAACAGGTAGAAGAAAGAGCTCCGTAGCTAGAGTATACCTTGTTCCTGGAACAGGAAAAGTTACAATCAACAAGCGTGACATCGATGAGTATTTCGGTCTCGAGACACTTAAGATGGTTATTCGTCAGCCCCTTGAAGCAACAAACACAGCAGATAAGTTCGACGTAATCTGCACAGTTCGTGGTGGTGGTTTCACAGGTCAGGCAGGTGCAATCCGTCACGGTATTTCCCGTGCCCTTTGCCAGGCAGACGCTGAGTACAGACCTACTCTCAAGAAGGCAGGCTTCCTTACAAGAGATCCTCGTATGAAGGAAAGAAAGAAGCCAGGTCTCAAGGCAGCTCGTCGTGCACCACAGTTCAGCAAGGGATAATCTTCGCGAAACAACGAGGCACATCAAGAACAAAA
>JAKSRZ010000026.1 GCA_024403375.1 Lachnospiraceae bacterium | reverse complement strand
CGTCAGTAAATACCAGAGCAGCAAACAGGATAAATGACAAGAGTACTGTTCCTAAAATCCGTACAAGTTTTTTAGATGAGGAGCATAAAGGCATAAACCTCTGAATATTTAAGTAATTTGTGCAACATGAAATAACAGTTAATGATGCTAATATTAACATTATACGGTCCAACCATAATTCAAACGTATTCATATCTTTAAATTCTATTGTGGTAAAGATAAAGAAAACAAAGACATAAACCGGGGTGGCTATAATCATATGCACAGGATTAAGGCTACGGAAGCCGGGCGGGAGAAACCTGCGCCATTTTGAAGAACCATATGGAGATTTCTGAGCTTTTCGAATTTTCTGCCTAAGCTGCGTAATATTTCTGAAGCGTTCTTTGGGATTGATTCTGGTGCAACGATCGATTATTCCATGATAACGGCTGTCCACCACAATATTATGGCTGAACTCACCTCGGAGCATAGTGTTAAATAACATTCCTATCGCATAAATATCGGTCTGTATGTTGGATGAACCAAAGCCATACTGCTCAGGAGCGGCGTAGCCTTTTGTACCAAGAAGCACAGTATCTTCTTCCCTCAAAGTACTTGATCTTGCGGCGTTAAGGTCAATAAGAACCACATGATTGTTTGGCGTGATAATGACATTCGAGGGCTTTATATCTCTATGGATGATAGGCGGATTAAACTTGTGAAGCGACTCTATTATGCTACATAACTCCAAAGTATATTCGGCCGCGGTGCTTTCCGATATTGGTTGTCCGTCTTGCAATAATTCGGCAAGGGTATTACCGGAAATGTATTCTTCAATCAGTGTAAGTTCGTTGTTTTCCTCGTGTAAGCAGTAAATTCGGGGAGTACCATTTACAGGATGGTTCATTAACTGTTGATACACTGAAAGATTGTATACGGACAGAACCTTCTTAACAAATATCTTGTTTGTTTCAATGTGCTGAACAAGACTGATTTGATGAGACTTATTTATAATTGCGATTTCCTGATAAAAAGATAATTCAAGACGTGAATTGTGATACATATATACACGTTGCCCCTTAGTTATTTTTCTGTATTATACCAAAAAAGGAGGCCAAGATGATAGAAAAAACTACTGAAGAATTAAATAAAATCTTAGGCAGTACACATCCGGGCAATATATCAAACTTTCTCACTAATAACGAGGATTCACTCATCAATGACGAGCACTATTTTGCTGCGTATATGAAAGAATTAATCAAGAAGAATAATATGCTTCAGCAGGAGGTTTTTCTGAACGCAGACATACCGGAGAGATATGGCTACAAACTTCTGTCTGAAGAAAAACATACAAGACAACGAGACGTAATACTGCGAATTTGCTATGCCGCGAAGTTTACGTTGGCAGAAACTCAAAAGGCTTTGAAGATTTATGGAATGCCGGAGCTTTACGCAAGGATTCCCAGAGATGCGGCTCTTATGATTTGCTTTAACGAAAGACCGGGATCCGTCTTGGAAGTTAATACCTATTTGAAAAAGAATCACTTTTTGCCACTGCGGTCCAGCGGAACACAGGAGTAATGCTGATGTGAAAACAGGAACAGTAACAAAAAAGAAATCACTTATCACCTACAGTATTGCTTTCGTAATTATTCCAATGCTCATTGGTGCGATATTGTACTACATTTTCTGCAGTGATGTGTGGTTTGTAAAGATGATTGATGGCTGCCTGTGGCAAATAAAAAGGCCTTCAGTTGATGTTTTGTCAAATCCACTATTGAGATTTATTCGCTACTATGCGTTTGATTTTATATGGGCATTTGCAATGACAAATGCATTATTCATTGTCGTAAATAATAATACAAAACCAATTTTGATATGCCTGACAATTCCTGTTGCGTTGGGAGGCGCTATGGAAATCCTTCAGCTGCTTGGGATAGCTCAAGGAACATCTGATATTTTGGATGTTGTGGCAGAAGGGCTGGGATCAACATTGGGTGTGATTATTATAAATTATTTCAGGAGGCTTTATACATGAAAAAAAATCTCAAGTTAGTACCAATGTTGTTGTGCATATGCCTATTTGCAGCTTTTGCTTTAGGCAGCGGAAGCTCGGATTCGGACTCTTCGGAACCTGTTAAGGTCGGGGAAGTCACAGATGCCGGCAACACATCAGATAGTAATACAGCAGTAAATATCACAACAGAGAATAACGAACCGGAAAAGAATACTGCATCATCAACTCCGACTCCTGCAGCAACCAATAAAACAGAATATAAAGTTGGTGAGACATTTACAAAGGACGGATTAAATATCACCTATGTAAGCAGCGGTGACTGGGAAAGCGATAATGAGTTTATCACCCCCGCCGAAGGGAAAAAGTTTATCAGACTGCTTTTTCACGTTGACAACCAGTCAAAATCAGATAAGTCTGTAACATCCTTTTCCTTCAAATGCTATGCAGACGGATATGATTGCTCACAAAAGTATAATGACGACGATTTATCAGCCTCACTTTCAAGTGGAAGAACAGCAGACGGAGCTGTTTATTTCGAGGTTCCGACAGATGCGAAAGAAATTGAAGTTGAATACGAGTACGATATATTCAGCGATAAGAAGGTTAAATTCATTTTTGAAGGCAACAATGACAGTGGCCTGACTTTTGAAAAAAATACTGCAGTAAGTGCCAATGCGTTCCACGTTGGTGACATTATCGAGACCAAGAAACTCAAGATTACATACCTTAAAGCAGCCGAGTATAAGAGCGATAATATGTTTCTCCAACCGGACGAGGGGAATAAGTACGCCTATATAGAACTGGAGTTTGAAAACCTTTCCGACTCCGACCAGACAGTTTCATACTTCTCATTCGGATGTTATGCAGACGGAAGCTCTTGTAGTGGCTTTTACGGAATGGATGATGCGCTGTCCGCAAATATCTCCGCCGGAAGAAAGGCAAAAGGAACAGTTGCTTTCCAGGTACCGACAGATGCCGCTACTGTTGAATTTGAGTTTGAGGACAATTTCTGGACCGAGAGCAAAATAGTATTTTTGTATGAAGAAAAATAGATGATCAAAAAATAAACGAAGAACTTAATGGCCACATTCCTGATCAAGGAAGTGGCTTTTTTTGAATGCACAAAATATACCGCACTTGAGCCGTGTTCGATGTACGTGGGCCTTGCTATAAGCAAAATTTATAACAGGCCATAATTTATAGGGATTATGCAAAAGCGTTTTTCTGTGGTAATTTATGTTCCATCAAAAGAAACAAAACAAAAAAACGAAAAATAAAAGGAGCAAAAAAATGAAAGCATTAAAGAAAATTTTAGTAGTAGCATTGATTGCTACAACATTACTTGCAGGATGTGGTAAGAAGGCAGACGAGAAGACCATCAAGGTTGGTGCAACAGCTGTTCCTCATGCAATGGTATTAAATGATGTTGTTAAGGACATTCTGGCTAAGGATGGTTGGACATTGGATGTTGTTGAATTTACGGATTATGTAACACCTAATACATCACTTGAAGAGGGTGAGCTTGATGCAAACTACTTCCAGACATATGGTTACCTTGTAGATCAGAATCAGTCAAGAGGACTTCACCTTGTTCCTGTTCAGGGCGTACATTATGAGCCTATGCAGATTTTCTCAAAGAATTATACTTCAGTAGCAAACTTCGTAGCAGGTGATGCAATTGCTATTCCCAACGATTTCGATAATGAGAAGAGAGCTCTTACAGTTGCAGCTGCAGCAGGCCTGATTGAGTATGATCCTTCACTTGTGGCAGCAAACGGAAGCCCTCTGGATGGTATCACTTCCAATCCTTTAGGCATTCAGTTCAAGGAAGTTGAAGCAGCTAACGTTCCTCAGGCAAACAATGATGTTGCCGGTCTCATTGTAAATGGTAACTATGCTCTTGAGTCAAAGCTTAAGGATAAGTCAAATTCAGTATTTGTTGAGATTCCTGATATTGCAGCAAGAACAAACTACCTTGTTGTTAAGGGCGGAAACGAAGAAACAGAAAAGACAAAGGCATTAATCAAAGCAATTACAGATCCTTCAGTTAAGGTTTACATTGAAGAGCACTATGGCTCAGCAGTAGTACCTGTATTCTAAAAAATGATTGGAAGAAGAAAATGGTTATCGAAGTTAAGGATTTATACAAATCGTTTGGTGACAATGAAGTCATAAAAGGCGTGACATTTGATATCAAGGAGGGAGATATCTTTGGAATCATTGGACAATCCGGCGCCGGAAAATCAACTCTTCTTCGTTGCTTTAACGGTCTTGAAGGCTACCAGTCTGGTAGCCTTTTAGCCTTTGGTAAGGAAGTAAACAAGTTGAGCCGCAGTGAGCTGAGATTAGTCCAGAAAGATATGGGAATGATTTTCCAGAATTTCAATCTTCTGAACAGACTTAATGTGTATGACAACATTGCCCTTCCGCTGAAATTCTGGAAGCAGAATCCTAAGTCGGCGGAAAATGATAAAAGAATAAGAGAATTGCTGAAGCTTGTTGGCCTTGAGGATAAGATTAACGCAAAGCCCAGGGAGCTTTCGGGCGGACAGAAGCAGAGAGTTGCTATTGCGAGAGCACTTGTAATGAACCCGAAGGTGTTGCTGTGCGATGAGGCCACATCTGCACTGGATCCTAAGATTACGCAGGATATTTTGAGCCTCATTAAGAAGATTAATGAGGAACTGGGAATAACTGTTATTATGGTTACTCATCAGATGGAGGTTGTGAAGCAGGTCTGCAATGAGGTTGTGTTCCTGAAGAAGGGAAAAATCGTTGCAAAAGGAAAACCTGAGGAGTTGTTCGTTTCTTCCAACGAAGATATCAAGGATTTTGCCGGTGACGATTCTGACATTCTGCCGGATAAAGGCGTCAACATTAAGTTGTTCTTTACCGAGTCCGAAAGTGCCGATTCTCCTGCCATAACGTCTATTGCAAGAGAGTTGAACGTAGACTTTGAGATTGTTCAGGGCAAACTTGAAAACTTCAGAGGTCGTATACTCGGAAGCCTTATTATTAATGTGGATGAAAGCATAAAGGATAAGGTTGTGGATGCACTTGAAAAGAGAAAAATAGAGTGGGAGGTATTATAGTATGTGGGATGTAATGTTAAAAGCTACCGGAGAAACCATGTACATGGTATTTTTCTCCACCTTCTTTTCGGTTATTCTGGGCTTTATTCCTGCCATAATACTGACACTGACCGCTCCTGATGGTCTTAAGCCCAACCGGGCGGTTTATCAGGTGCTGGACTTCCTGATCAACACCTTCAGAAGCTTTCCGTTTATCATTCTTATAGTGCTTATTATTCCTTTTACAAGGCTTATTGCGGGAACTTCCCTGGGTGCAACGGCATGTATTGTTCCGCTTACTGTTTCTGCGATACCCTTCGTGGCAAGAGTCATGGAAACGTCGCTGAGAGGCGTTGACAAGGGCCTTATTGAGGCGGCAAAGTCCTTCGGGGCAACTGATTTCCAGATTATTTTCAAGGTGTATTTGAAGGAGGCCTTCCCCGGAATACTTTCAGGTATCACATTGACACTTATTTCTCTGGTAGGATACAGTGCAATGGGCGGTGCAGTCGGTGCCGGTGGATTGGGCGATGTAGCAATAAGAAGAGGCTACCAGGCATACAATATCACTTACCTGATAGTAACATCACTTATACTCATTGTGTTTGTGCAGATCGTTCAGAATATCGGAAACTGGATTTACAAAAAACTTTCATAAAAACCGATAAAAAAAGATTAAATAAATCCTACAAAACCTATTGATATGGTGGGTAAATGGAGATACACTTGTAAGCTTTTTCCCCCAGAACCTTGCCAATCACTGGGCAAACGGAACCTTGATGCGTATAACGGAAAAGGTTCAACTGAGGCTGAATAAAATGATATTTTAGATTAATGGATACCCAATTATCCCTTGACACAAAATGTAACAGGGGGATAATTGGGTATAGTTATATTTAACAAAAATTAGGAGAGAACTTTTTATGAAGGATACAGTGCTTAAGAACAGACCGGATTATTTTGACAAATATATTGAGATTCTGAACAAAGAACTGGTTCCGGCTATGGGATGCACGGAACCGATTGCGTTGGCATATTGTGGTGCTAAAGCCAGGGAGGTGCTTGGAATAAAGCCGGAACACGTAACAGTTTATGCCAGCGGAAACATTATTAAGAACGTAAAAAGCGTTGTAATTCCTAATTCCAATGGAAAAAAAGGAATTGAAATTGCGGTCGCATTAGGTGTTCTGTTTGGAGATGCCGGAAAGAAGCTGGAAGTTCTTGCTGCAATTTCAGAGGAACAAAAAGATGATTTGGAAAAGGAAATGCAAAGCATGCCGATTACTGTTAAGGCACTTGAGACCACTCATGCACTGGACATAGAAGTTCACTTGTTTGCCGGAGCAGATGAAGTAGTGGTACGTGTTTGCGATACTCACACAGGCATTGTTCTTATTCGTAAAAATGATTCCGTTATTTTTGAAAAGCAGATTTCTGATGAAGTTGAGGATACTGAGAACGAAGACCCATTAAACGTCAGCGATATTTTTACGTTTGCGGAGACAGTTGACCTGACAGAGGTAAAGGAGATTATCGAGAGACAGATTAACTATAACCTTGCCATATCAAAAGAGGGAATGACCAATAATTACGGAGCAAGAATAGGTCAGATTGTAGGTATGAGAGACGATTCGGTACGTACAATGGCACTGGCGAGAACCGCAGCAGCGTCAGACGCACGTATGGGTGGCTGCGAGAAGCCTGTTGTCATAAATTCAGGTAGCGGAAACCAGGGAATAACAACCTCAATTCCTGTAATTGTTTATGGCGAATACTATAAAAAGAGCCACGAAGAAATTCTTCGAGCTCTGTTGCTCTCAAATCTTTTAACGCTGCACCTGAAAAGCGGTATCGGAAGACTGTCATCCTATTGCGGAGCCGTAAGTGCAGGAGTAGGTGCAGGTGCGGGAATCGCATACC
Organism: Lachnospiraceae bacterium; assembly: GCA_024403375.1. Classification (GTDB taxonomy): domain Bacteria; phylum Bacillota; class Clostridia; order Lachnospirales; family Lachnospiraceae; genus RGIG3528. The sequence goes on along the minus strand of JAKSRZ010000026.1, from coordinate 19,819 downwards.
TGCTTACAAAGGACCTGAGAACAGTGAATCACACAATTGTCAATGCCATTGCCATTTCCAGCGGAATAGTATGTGACGGAGCAAAAGCCAGCTGTGCAGCGAAAATTGTTATGGCAGTTGAATCAGGTATTCTGGGATTTGAAATGTTCCTTCAAGGAAGTCAGCTCAGAGCCGGTGAAGGACTGGTAAGTAAGGGCGTTGAAAATACAATTCACAACATTTCAAAGCTTGGGCACGAGGGAATGAAAGAAACTGACGCAAAAATCATAGAAATAATGACAGGAGAAAAGTAAAAATAATACATTGGTTGAAATGTTCAAATTTTTTATACAAAGATTAGAAATGTAAAATAAGCTTTAGTTTGTTTATAGAAGGATAATTACTCTTTTTGGGTACTCGGTGCTAAAATATCGGTACATCCTCATTTGTTTAGGGAAGGATTTTATAGATGCGGAGGTATGGACTAATATGAATGAGACCCAGAAGAAAAAGGAAAGAAAAACAGGCATATTGCTGAAACTTCTAATTGTTATTGTAGTTTGCTTTACACTGCTTACAGCTGTTTCGGTACCTGTTACAAAGAAACGTGTTGACAGCTCACTTAAAGAGGCAAAAGGAAGTACATTAACAAGCCTTTGTGAGGCAAAGATAAGCAACCTGGAAGATATGATCAGATATCAGAAGGCAACAGGACTTACTCTTGCGGAAAATGAAGTTATTATTAACGCACTTACTGCTGAAATGGCCGGAACAGGAACTGCCGATATGCAGAAGAGCGTTGAGAAAATCATAAATGACGTTGCAGGTGCGAACCCTGTATATGAAAACATATTCGTCGCAAGTGCAGCTACAAAATTCGGTTATGCCGATATCCATAATGGCGGCACACTTCACCCTGCTACCGAGCAGACTTACCTTGACCTGGAGAGCGGCGTTGACTTAATCGCCAAGGCAAGTATTGCCACCACTTCCGGAAAGGCAGTTTACGTAGTAGCATACGCAATTAAAGATGCAGACGGAAAGTTCCTTGGAGAACTTTGCATGGGTATCGATGTTGCGGAAATGACAAAGACTATTACTTCTGAAAAGAACTATTTGGTATCCATCGCTTCTGCTGAAGGCATCATCCTGGCTACACAGGATGCGGCAAAGGTCGGCTATGATATGACACAGGACAGACCTACATTTGTTGCTGATATAAAGGCAAATCCTTCAGGCTTCTTTGAACATGTTGATGAGACGGGGAAGGATCTGTTTTCAGGATATATGTCAAACGGTAACTTCTATCTGGAAGTTTCGGAAGATGCTGCTGTAACAAACAAAATGGTTAACAGTGTTGCAAACGGCCTTGGAAACGTTCTTATACTGATGTCTGTAATAATGGCTGTAGTTTTAGGCGTTGCCACATACTTATTTATTAAACCATTACGTAATATCTCTAAGGAAATATCAACCGTTGCAAATAATCTGCAGAACGGCAGACTTAACCTTAAATACAGAATCAAGAATAAAAGTACCGACGAAGCCGGAGAAATCGCAAAATCCTTCAACGTACTTATGGACGGCCTGGAGGGAGCAATTCATTCAGTAAACGAATGCTCTTCCAACATACTTGTCGGCAACGGCGAAATTGCGTCCAGCATTAAGGATTCCGACGAAAGAGCAAGCAATATCGGAGCACTTACAGAAGAACTTGCATCATCAATGCAGGAAGTTATGGGTGCTACTTCCGATATTGCAGGCGACATTAAGGTACTTAAAAATACAGTTCAGGAAGTTAATACTTCCACTCGTGAAAACTCAAAATTTGTTGAAGCTATTAAGGATCGTGCAGGTAAAGTTAAGGAAAGAACAATTTCTCATAAGACAGATATCCTTAAGACCATTGGCGATAAGTCCAAAACACTGGATGAGGCTATTGAAGACTCAAGAAAGATTGATGAAATTCCTAAGCTTACAGACGAAATTCTTGCTATCTCCGCACAGACAAATCTCCTTGCACTTAATGCCTCAATAGAAGCAGCAAGAGCAGGTGAAGCAGGTAGAGGCTTTGCAGTTGTAGCCGAAGAGATCAGACTGCTGGCAGATAACTCCAAAGAAACTGCAGGTAACATTCAGAACATTACAGAGGCAGTTGTTCAGAGCGTAAGAAACCTTATGAGCAGCTCCGACGAAATCGTTAAGTTCATTACAGAACGTATTAATGACGACTACGAAGACTTTACTGATGTTACTCAGAATTTCTATGCAGATGCAGAAAAGATGGCTCAGATTATCAACGAGTTCGCTGACAGAATCGGCAGCGTTGCGGCAACAACCGACACTATTAACGGAGCTGTTGAGGGCATTAACAGAAACGTTACTGATTGTGCTCACGGCATTGAAGACACCGCATACAGTGCTCAGGAATTGACTGCAGCAATTACCGGAATACACGAAAAATCTGAGGCTACTACAAGCAGCCTTAACTCTTTACAGGATAACCTTAGTAAATTTGAGGGCTAAGCTCTCCGAGAATCATAGAGTAGGAAGAAGACAAGTATGAATAAAAATAACGAGAAAAAAACAAAGAGCCTTGGAAAAGAACTGACAGCATGGCTTGTTGGATTTGGCGTTTTTGCACTGCTGATTGCATTTCTGAATGCGAACGCTTTAAGAAATATCCAAACCTTCAATAGCATGATTGTGACGGAAAGTGAAAACTACAAAAAGGCTGTGGCAACAGGTGACGAAGCAACAATCGCTGCCGGTGCAGCAGCACTTCAGGAGGCTATAAGAAGAAGCAACATCAGAGTAGATGGCACATTAACATTTGACGTAATTCTTGTTGTTTTAGTCATTATTGTAACCGCTGCGATTTGCTTCGTGGTGTTCAAAAGAGTTGTTATTCCTGCAAAGAATGCTAAGAAAGATCTTGATGAAATAATTAGCGGAATAGAGGCCGGCTCCGGTGACCTCACATTAAGAGTCACAAGCAAGACTAACGATGAGATTGGACTTCTTGCAGGTGGAATCAACCAGTTCGTGGATGTTTTACAGAAGCTTATGCTGAAGATTCAGGTCGCATCCGAAGAATTAATGAAGTCTGTAACTAACGTAAATGCTGGTATAGAAGTTTCTAATTCCAGTGCAGGAAATGTCAGCGCATCCTCAGAGGAACTGGCTTCATCAATGCAGGAAATCACAGCATCCTTACAGTCAGTTTCTGCCGGCTGTCATGCAATGCTTGAAGAACTCAGAGAGATGAACAATAAGGCTCAGGAATCAGCGGATGAGATGATTCAGATTAAAGAGAAGGCTTCAAGCAAGTACAAGGAAGCATTTGGAGCTAAGAATAATACAGTTAATACATTTACAAATCTTGAGTCGTCAGTGAAGGTTGCACTGGAAGGCTCCAAATCAGTTAACGAGATTACCGAACTTACACAGACAATTTTGAATATAGCTGCCAAGACAAATCTCCTTGCCCTTAATGCTTCTATTGAGGCTGCAAGAGCAGGCGAGGCAGGAAGAGGCTTTGCGGTTGTTGCTGATGAAATCAGACAGCTTGCCGACAGCAGCAGAGAGACAGCCAATAACATTCAGGAAATCAGCTCAAAGGTTGTAACCTCAGTTACATCACTCTCTGATTCTGCAGCAGAAATGATTTCATTTGTAGGTAAAAATGTTATTGATGATTATGATTCCTTCATGGAAATCATTTCAAACTATGAAAGAGATACAGATGCTGCAAGCTTAACATTCTCTTCATTTGCAGGAAAGGCCACAGACAGTGTCGGAACCATGAAGGAAGTGAATGATGGTATTTCAAGCATATCATCAACAATTGAGGATTCAACAAACGGCATTGCAAACGTAGCCGAAGACATTTGCCACCTTGTTGAAGTCATCGCTAAGATTTCTTCAGAGGCTGAGGAGAATATGGCTATATCAGATGATTTGTCAAAAGAAGTTGCCAAGTTCAAAAAGCTTTAATACAACGTAACCCATATGAAAAAGCACTATATTCTTTGCGGGATATAGTGCTTTTTCCATTGCTATTGACATTTACTGCCTAGAATTATCATAATATACGACATGAAAATTCCGTTTATTTATTTTACAAAAAAAGATTGGATTCTCTGGAGCATTTCCATGATTGTGGTTCTGGGGGCTAATATCATGTCACCTGAATTCGATATGGTTGTTATGATTGCTGCATTGATAGGAGTTACATCACTGATTTTTGCTGCAAAGGGAAATGTGTGGTCACAGATATTGATTATCGTTTTCAGTATACTGTACGGAATCATTTCATTCCGCTTCCGATACTGGGGAGAAATGGTAACTTACCTTGGCATGACGTTGCCGATGGCGGTGTGGTCAACCGTAACATGGATAAAAAATCCGTCTGAAACAGAGGGAGAAGTTAAAATCAGCACCATAACCCGGCAGAAATGGGTGCTGCTTCTGGTGCTGACAATAGTCGTAACGTGCCTGTTCTACTTTATACTGCGATTTTTTAATACACCAAACCTGGCTGTCAGCACATTGTCTGTTACCACAAGCTTTCTTGCGGCGTCCCTTACCATCTTGAGATCTCCGTATTTTGCATTGTGTTATGCCATGAATGACCTGGTTCTGATAGTACTGTGGATTCTGGCGACAATGAAGAATCCGGTGTATTTTCCCGTAATTATTAACTTCGCAATCTTTTTTATCAACGATATTTATGGCTTTGTGAACTGGCGGAAAAGAGAGTCTTCCGATAAAAAAGCCCATCATGAAGAATGATAAATCCTGTCTTGCTAGGCCTGTAATATTATTTTTCGGATGTTTGCTTCCTTCTGGTTGAAGGCGTCGAAAAAATCACCTTCATAGGTACCCAGGTAGAAATACTGCAGAATGACCATGTTCAGTGTCTTAGCCTTTTCGCCGTTGGGCTCTTTGGTTACTTCAGCTTCGATATCGGAAAGAAGCTGATTCCACTTACACAAGAAGTCGTGATATCTTGGGTCTGCGGGAGAATCGATCCACTTATGAACCTTGATTTTTGTACGATCGGTCTTTACACATTCGCCGGTCTGCAGAACAAATCTGTAGTCACCGTTTTCGTATACGCGTCCCAGAGGGAAAAGACGGCATATTCCGGGACGGTAAGGATGAATGCTGCAACGCCCTTCGCTATTCAGAAAGGCACAGGCCTCCTCCTCACCGGAGGCCATTTTCAGGCTGGGCAAAATGCATCCATCAATCATGGAAAGCTCAATTTTTCCGGCATTTATGAGGGCTTCAAGATTAACACCGAGACCCCTCTGTAATCTGTTTACATCAAAAGGATCCAGCACTACGGAGTTACCCATTCCGGTGCAGCACTTGTGGCAGCCGGCACAGTCCCTTGTATCAGCCTTTACCATATCGTTATAATCATAAAAACGTCCATCTGTAAATTCTTCAAGACTCTGTTTTCTTTTCATCTTCCTACCTCTGAATTTGAAGCAATATATGATGCTATATTATGCCACTTTGGAAATATCTCAGCAAGAGAAAGATGGGAGGAAAGCTCCTTTGACTTTTATTTTAACTATGTTATCATTAGGCTTATAAGGAGGAAAAAATATGGAAAAAAAGAAATTTGGCTTATCATCATCAACTTTACATATATTGGCTATGGCACTGATGCTTTGTGATCATATGTGCATGACCTTGTTCGGAAATCAGCACTGGCTGCACTATGTTGGCAGAATTGCGTATCCCATATTCGCATTTATGCTTGTGGAGGGCTTTATTCACACAAGCAATCTTAAAAAATACTTGCTGAGACTGTTTTGCTTTGCTTTGATTTCGGAGATTCCCTTTGATCTTATGTGCGGCGGAACGGTGCCCTTCGTTACTCAGCAGAATGTTTTATTTACCTTCATTCTGTCTATTTTTGCCATGCTTCTTATGGAGCAGCCAAAGAAAATCAAAAAGCCGGTTGCAAAATACATTGTATTTGCCATTACAGCTGTTTTCGCCACAGTTTTAGGATTCCTTCTGGGTACCCTTACCATGGTGGATTACTTTGGCGGTGGTGTTGTTATTGTCATCATTTTCTACCTGTTCCAGGGAGATAAGATTCTTTCCTTTAAGGTCGATTATAAGAAAGAATGGATGCGAATAGCGGTTCTCTGGGTAAACAGAGCGATTCAGGCATTGTTGCTCTGGAATGTATTCTGTGAGATGATTGGCGGCTTATGCACAAATATTACGGTATTTGGAAAAACCTTCGAGGTTGTTGTGGAAGCCTTTGGAATCCTTGCACTTATTCCCATCTGGCTTTATAACGGTGAGCGTGGCTACAAGGCCAAGTGGTTCAAGTACTTTAATTACGCCTTCTATCCTGCACACATAATGATTCTCTGGATTCTTATGGTCATCTTGTAAAAGATATTTGCAGGAGTACGTTATGGTGGAGTGGTACAAAAAGAGATTTAGTGAGCTGACAACAGATGAACTGTACGAGTTGCTAAGATTAAGAAGTGAGATTTTTGTGGTTGAGCAGGATTGCGTATACCAGGATCTGGATATTAAAGACAAAAGGTGTATTCATCTTTTCGGCATGGAGAATGGCGAAGCTGTGGCCGGACTCAGAATTATTCCGGCGGGAATTTCGTATGATTATCCCTCAATAGGAAGGCTTGTGGTAAAGGAAACTCACAGGCACAACGGCTATGCGAGAAAAATGATGCTTGAAGCAATCGGGATTATAAAGGAGGAGCTTCCGGGAGAAAAAATCAGGATTTCCGGACAGGCTTATCTTAAGAACTTCTATGAAGGACTGGGCTTTGTACCCGTTACGGATATTTATCTCGAAGATGGAATAGAACACTATGGCTTTGAACTTGATATTAGTGGTAAGACAGGAGCACATTTGGGATTATGAATAAAAAAACGCAGGCTCTGATTGCTGTTATTGTGGGCAACGGAATATTCGGATTCAGCTTCCTCTTTTCAAAGCTTGCACTGGAAGTAACAATTCCAAGCGTACTGATTGCCGTCAGATTTTCGGTGGCATTTCTGGTCCTGAACCTTATAGTTCTTTTGGGAAAGAGAATAAAGAAAAAGGACGGAACACCGTTAGTGGCCTTTTCACTGAAGGGTAAGCCACTGAAGCCGGTACTGTTATTGGCTCTGTTCCAGCCGGTCATTTATTTCATAGCGGAAAACTATGGAATAGTGTACACATCATCCTCTTTTGCGGGGATTATTATTGCAGTGATACCAATTGCCGGCGTCGTGCTGGACATACTGATTATGAGAACAAAGGTAAAGCCGAAGCAGATTATATGTGCAGTTGCCTCGGTGACCGGAGTAATAATTACCACCATTGGTGCCAAGGACATGACATCATCGGCAAAGGGCCTGGCACTGCTTCTTGTGGCAGTGGTGGCAGGAGCACTTTTCTATGTTTTCAGCAAGCGGGCATCAGCAAGCTATAACCCTATAGAAAGAACCTATGTCATGTTTGGAGTGGGAACGGTTGTTTATGTTATTATCGCAGCTGTTCAGAGCTTTGGAAACTATGATAAGTACGTGTTGCCGGCTGTATCTGCACCGATTTTCTGGGTTGCTATTCTGTATCTTGCAGTGGTTTCGTCCGTGGTGGCTTTCCTGCTGCTGAACTTTGGAAGCGACCATGTGTCCGTTTCACAGGCGACAATATTTGCTAATTTTACAACAGTAATATCTATCGTTGCGGGAATCGTTGTATTGGGAGAAGCGTTTACCTGGCAGCAAGGTGTTGGAGCAGCAGTAATACTTATAAGCGTATACTTTGCTGCAATCTGACAGGGGGATTTATAAGGAGAAGGCATTATGGGAATGTTTTTGGGCAATTACGAAATTTCTTTTGAAAATGGTGGGGTAAACATTTTCGAGGGAAAAAAGGAAGCAGAGAGACTGAAATACCGTAACAAGGCACCGCTGTCCGTGTTTGTTAAGACGCGTATGGCTATCACCGAGTGTTACGAAAATATATACGAAACAGTGGAGCAGTGCGGAAATCAAGTCAGAACTAAAGGTTCGGTCGAGACGCCATATGGCTCCTGCTTCGAGTTTGAGGATGTCTATGAGATTATCGGCAGAGATCTTAAAATAAATCGTAACGTAGAAGTGCTGAAGGCCGGAAGCGAGCTGGGTTTTGCAACGCGAATCAGTTTCTTTACGGTGGATTCTGATAAGGCTGAGGACTATTTCTGCTTCGCTCCCGGAGTGTGGTATCGTAACAATGAAAATGCGCCCGATGCAGTTATTGGTAAGGATCTGTCCTGCGAAAGCTTCTGGAATATGGAAACAAAAATGGCACTGCCGCTGTTCGCCATGCAGAGTAAGGCTGACGGAAGGACGATTTCATTATCCAGATGGGCTGCGGATATGACTCTCAGAAATACCAACCTGAAACGTTCCGAAAACTATGTGGACGAAAAAATAACCACAGGTGCCATCGGAATGAGCAGACTTACAGAGCGTACAATGAATTATTTGTACTACGGATATGGCGTAAGAACCGTGGCGGGAAACAATCAGACCGGCCTTGCCATCGATTATCTTTATCCCGGTGCTGATGGCCAGACGCCTTATGTAAACACCTACAGCGGCCTTGATTTCCACGAAAAGCCCATGAAACTTATGCGTATCAATCATCCTGTGAAGCAGGGCTTTGTACAAAACTATTCGGTAGGACTTCAGCTTGGTGAGTACGATGATTTCAATGAAATGATGAGAGAAACCTGGAGAAACGTTTATTCCAGAATCAGAGACGATTATTTCCAGGTTGACAATAAAGCATTTTATGAAGAGGGCATGAAGGCTTTTGACGAGTGCACCCAACTTTATGGCGAGGCATACGGACTTCCCTTCGCGTGCCAGCTCCCTAATCTGGATATATCCTCAATTTCGTATCAGTTTGGCTTTGTGGGACAGCAGCCGGGAATCGGATATTTGCTTCTCCAAAAGGGCATAAATGAGCAGAACGGGGCTCTTGCGGAAAAGGGTGAAAAGGTTATAGATTTCTGGGTTAAAAGGGGTATCTGCGAAAATGGAATGCCTAAAATGTGCTTTAACCCCGCAGAAAATGATTTTGAACCGTATCCCTTCTACATCCGCATGATGGCTGACGGCCTGGAGGCAATTCTAGAGGCCTGGACATTCATGAAAAATAAGGGCGTTCAGAAACCGGAATGGTTGGAGTTCTGCAGGAAAGCGGCTGAGTGGATTGTGGGAATCCAGAACGAAGACGGAAGCTTTGCACACGCATATTTTGAAGACGGCTCTGTTCGAATGGATGACAAGGGCATTTCTACATGTATAATTCGTTTCCTTGTAAGAATGTCTGTTGCCATGAAGGATAAACGATATGAACTCGCAGCACTTCGGGCAGGTGAGTACAGCTACACCAATTTGTACAAAAAGACGGCGTATCGTGGAGGAACATGCGATAATGCCACAATTACCGATAAAGAGTCGGGAATATACGCACTGTTCGGCTTCCATGCACTTTATGATCTTACAAAGGACGCAAAATGGCTGGAGGCAGCCAAGGGAGCAGGTGATTATACTGAAACATGGACATATGCCTGGAAATATCCGATAATCACGCAATTTAAGCAGCATCCCTTTAACAAGTTTTCAATCAGTGGACAAAGTATGATTACGATTATGGGCGGTGCAGATATTTATATGGCGGCCTGTGCGTACGAATTTTACAGACTGTACCTTTCTTCGGGCGACGAGCACTATCTTGACTTTGCAAAGTTTGCCTATAAGAATACAAGACAGATTAACGATGTTGACGGTTCAGCCGGATACATATACAGGGCGATTTCCAATGAGGCCTGCCGTTTTGACGAGCAGACACTTCTTTGCCAGTATCATTGGCTTCCATGGTGTACCTTTGTGGAAGTACAGCCCACTGCGGAACTGCTGGACAATTTCTCGGTGTATGAAATCGAGGACGCAGAGAAGCTGCCTATGGAGGAAAGGCTGAAAAGAAACGGATATCTTGAAAAGTACATATAGACTCTGAAAAAACAGTTGAATGAATTCTTTTTTTATGGTCTCTTTCTATTTACTTAATTGGATTGCTTAATGGTATTTGGTATCATCGTCCAAACTAATATTTTTGCAAAAGAAAGGGACCATATTTTGAAGATTACAACAATCAGAAGAAAATTACTTGTGCTTACGATTCCCGTTATTGCAGTGGCTATTATATTGCTTATCGCCATTGCATACTCTGAGTCGAAGAGCGTAATAAAAGAAAAATCCGCCGGACTTCTGGAATCTGTTGGCGAAACCTGCGCCAGCAGTATTGATGCCTGGAAGAGTGAGACATTGGCGATACTTGATACTGCCGTGTACACCATCAAAAATCTTGATATGGACGAGGCGGATATATTGGAATATGAGGAACTCTTCCTTGGAACATATGACGATTTCCCTAACGGCATTTATATTGCACAGAGTAACAAGCATCTTATTGACGCATCGGGATGGGAGCCGGATGAAGACATCACAACCCTTGACTGGTACCTGGAGGGCCTGAGCCATCCGGATTCCATGGTTTTCGGTGAACCCTATATAGACAATTATACCGGTGAATATATTGTTACTGCAACAAGACATACGGACATTGCAGGAGTGGACGCCACAGTTGCGTCAGACGTGGACCTCTCTGTTCTTAGTCGTGAAGTATCCAACATGAAGACTATCTCCGGGGGAGATGCCTTTATAGTTGATGCCGGCAGCGGCATTATCCTTGCCAGCCACGATTCGGCTATCGTTTCCAAAAATGCAAATGAAATCGATTCCTATTACGGATCAGTTTACGCGGCAATTAAGGCAGGAAAGACTGCTACAGACACATATGGCCCCTACATGACAAGTATAAATCCTATTGCCGGAACTGATTGGTACATCGTAACAAGAGCATTGGAAAAGAACATTTATGCAGATATCAGAAAGATTGGTATTGTTCTGACAGTTCTTGGTATCGTTTTTTTGGCAGCCGTTGTCACCATAGTTGCGACTGTAGTTAATAGAGCAACAAAGCCCATCGATGGCCTTAACAAAGCTATTGCGGATGTGACAAGAGGCGATTTTACAACAACAGTAGATACCAACGGTTATGACGAAATAGCACAGATGGCGAAAAACATGGATAAATTTATAGTTTCCATGCGAAAGATGCTGGCGGAAATATCCGGAAGTGTTAAAACAATCGACCTCCAGTCTGAAGAAAGCAGAGGAGTATCCGCTGAACTTAACGAATCAGCAAGACAACAGTCTGAGGCAATGGGCATTATGATGGGGAACCTTGACGGACTCGTGAAATCTATTGGCGTGATTGCCGAAAATGCAACATCTCTGGCTAAAACCGTAATGGGAATCACCCAGGCAGGAAATAATGCTATTGAGACTATGGAGGACATGAAGAATGAGGCCGAAAATGGCAAAGTTTCCATGAATGACGTAAACGACGCGATGAATCACATCAAGAGCGGCATGGCAAACCTGGAGGACTCCATTACAGACGTAGGAAATGCAGCAGATAAGATTGAAGAAATAACAACAACCATTAAAACAATTGCAAGCAAGACAAATCTTCTTGCTTTGAATGCTTCTATCGAGGCTGCAAGAGCAGGAGAGGCTGGACGTGGTTTTGCGGTTGTGGCGGATGAAATCAAAAATCTGGCACAGACATCTGCGGATGCGGCAAACGAAATCAGTACACTTATAGGTAACGTAACTGCTCTCATAGACGCCACAGTAAGTGAAAGTCGTGTAAATTCTGAACGAGTATCAAATTCTGCAGAACTCGTCGACAGAGCGTCCTCGCAGTTTAATTCAATCTACGAAAGCATTGAAGCTACCAACACACTGGTGCATAATATTATTGATGAGGTTATATCTGCCAATGATGTTGCCACAAATATGGCAGCCATTACTGAAGAGCAGTCGGCATCCGCCCAGGAAATTGAGGATGCAGCATCTGATTTAAGAGCGCTGGCAGATGCTGTAAGCAATAACGGCGAGGCTGTACGTAATCAGTCCGAAAAGCTTTCAGGAGCGGCAATAGTTCTCGGAGAGAACATGGCACAATTCAGAGTATAAAATCAAAGTTCCGAATAATTTACTTATGGATTATTCGGAACTTTTTTGTTATGATACTCCGTAATTTGATTCCGAGGGGATAGATATATGAAAGCATTTATAAAAAGATTCAAGGTTCTAATAATCATTATTTCGACGATTGTGATTCTGGCGGCGGGGGCTTGTGGTGTCATTCATGCTACTACCAACCCATATGCAGGAAGCATCGTGAGGAAAACAGCTACCGGAATAAGGTATACGGAAACCGACTGGTGTTGTATCGGTGCCATGGAAATGCTGACGAGAGAACAGGCACTTGAGGATCTGGAATTTTCCTACAAATATTTTAAGAGAGTGCATCCTATAACCTACAAAGGTGTACCTGAAGAACTTGCAGCCAAATATGAGGAAGCAAAAGCAACTATCATGTCTGCGGACGAAATAAGCGTAAACCGACTGGCGGCCCTTATAGAAGGCTTCATACATCCCATAAACGATGGACATTCTTTTGCCTATGCCATTATTAACGAAAAAGGCCACTATATGCTTCACAAATATCCTGAGAACTCCGTAAAGATTATAAAAGTAAACGGAGAGGATATGGAAAGCATATTTGAAAGAAACAACGAAAAGTACAGTTACGAAACATACAGAGCAGGACTGGACGATTGCAGAAGCTTTTCCAGATGTATTGAGGGACTTGATTACCTTGAAATTGATGTGACAAAGCCTGTGGTATACACCTTCGAAATGGAAGACGGCAGCAGTACAGACGTAACCGTGGCGATAGAAGACTTTTTGCCTGTTGAAGAAATGGAAAAAATACTGGCAGAGTCCGAGGATGATCAGAACTCAACTGAGGAAGAACGCCCCTTCGTATATTATGATATTTATGAAGACTATAGCCTTGCCGTGCTTACACTGAACGAATGCGTTGTAAACTCCGTGTACCTTGATACACTGGAGAAGATGTTTACCGAAGTAAAAGAGAAGAATATTCAAAACGTCTGCGTGGACCTCAGATACAACGGCGGAGGCAATTCCTTAGTTACACAGAAATTTCTCAGATACTGTGACGTGGATCGCTTTAAGGGCTGGCCCTCAGAAGTCAGACGTAACTGGATGATGATCAAGAATAAGGGAGAGTACGAAACAAACCACAAGATTAAGAAACTGCTGTTTTCAGGAGACATCTACCTACTGACTTCTCATGATACCTACAGTGCAGCAAAAGACTTCGCTATGATCATCAAAGACAATAATATCGGACAACTCATTGGTGAAGCCAGCGGAAACAATCCCAACAGCTACGGTGACGTGTCGCGATTCCTGCTTCCGAACTCAAGAATCCTTCTTTCTTTATCTTACAAAAAATGGTACAGAATCGACTACAAAGAAGGCTTCATAGAGCCGGATATTCCCTGCAACAGCGAAGATGCACTGGATGTGCTGAAGGAAATGCTTAAAAAGTAAACACAGAGGTTCATACAATCGGGCAATTATGTTATACTTACAGAATCTATATAGTTAAAGGAGACCTTTTATGATATTCGAAATCATTGCACGTATCATTAATCCTGCAATTGTTATTTTATTCGGTGGGGTAATAGTATATCTGGTAGGTATTGTATCGGCACTTTCCAATCATAAGAAGATGATAAAGGATGCTGTCAGTGGTAATAAAAGTAAGTCCGAGATGAACAGAAACGGAGAGATTATTGAGTCTGTTCAGAAGGATGTGTATACTCCTGATACCATCAGAACCTTGGAGACAAATTATAATAAGACTTGTGCCAATCACAATATCATTCTGCATATTATTCCGATTTTTACACTTCTCGGAATTCTTGGAACAGTTTGTGGATTTATTCAGCAGCTTAATGCCGCCGGAGATTCGGCCAGCATTATCACAAGCATTATGGACTCTTTGAAAACGGCATTCAATTCAACATTCTATGGTCTTATTGCTACTATTGTCCTTCAGATTGTGGATGCAGCTTCGGCTTCAAGAATCATTGACGAAATTGATGCGGATCTGAACGACTATGACAGAAAGATGAATATAGTTGCTATGTTCAATGGCATTAAGGAAAACGAGTAACAACAGGTGGCGGAGATGAAAAGACTACGACGAAAGCCCGCACATTCCTTGGTGGATATGAGTGCGTTGCTGGATATTATTTTTATATTGCTGCTTGTGGTTTTCAGTAATTATTTATTGACCAAGAACACTGCTGAAACTGATTTGGACAGGCAGAAGGAACAGGCAGTAGAGCGTGAAGCACAGGCTCAGGAAGCCCAAAAAGAGGCTGATAATGTGAAAAAGACATATCAGCAGATGATGGAAACCTTTGGGTATACCGGAAATGTGGTTGTGCGAGCATTTTATGATGAGGCTGATCCTACTAAGAGAGAGGTGTATCTCCTTTTTGATGATGCCGATGATCCTGAAAAATTCGTGTTGGAAGGCAACGCGGTATCAGACACCTATGATGTGATTAAGACAAAGATTTCCCGCTATGTTCGGGACCATTCGGAGAATCCGGTAATTCTTTCTCTTAATTCAGGAGAAAAGGACATTCTTTACAGGGACGAAGTGAAGATTCTCAGTATGTTTGAGGAATTGAGAGTTAATTTCTCAAACGTATATGTCAGATGAGGTAATTGCCATGTTAGCTATTATTTTTTGGGCTGTTGGCGGCGTCCTGTTTCTGTTTGGTGTGTTGGGCAGACTCAGAAGCTTTATGGCACCATACATTCACGCACGCAGAATTGCGTATGAGCGTGAAGATGATTACATGAAGTTTGAGAATGAGAAGGGCCAGCAAAGAATTAAGGAAAGCCAGGAGCTCTTGGGAAGAGTAGAACACTTTTGCATGGCAATAGGAGCAGTGCTGATTCTGGTGGGATTTTATTGCAGAGAAGCACAGGCAACCGGTTTTCAGTCAGAAAACGGCTATGAAAAAGCGGAAGAAGATATTTTGAAGGATGAGCATATTGATGAGAAGGGGAACTATGTTCTGGAGGATCAGTCTTATGCTTATTATGTGGAAATTAAGGGTACAAAAGTGAGATGCTTTAATGGTGCCACGGGCAATTGCATCAAGGCTGATTTTTCCGTAAATGCTCACGGTACCATAAGTGAACTTATTGAACAATACAAGAAGAGTCAGGACATCCCCAACGGCAGTCAGGTGTTGGTGATTGATGATTATGGCTCATCAGCAGTAGTAAGCGAAGTACAGAAGGAGCTCTCAAAGAAAGGATTGCGGAGCGTTTATGAAGAAAAATAAAAAATTTTTCCGCGTTCTCGTTCTTGTGATGGGCATCATGCTGATTTTTGCGGCAGCAACAAAGGCAAGGATTGAGCTTAAGAACAGAACGCCTTTGTTGGATTTGAATAAAGCGCTTAGCGGAGACTTTGAAGGCAATGGCTCAGGTGAAGACGGGGAGCCGGGTTTCAACGGGAATGTGACGCCTTCTCCGGAACTTACCATTACACCGATTCCGGTAGCAACATCTACACCCAAACCTACGCCAACTCAGGAAGTTAAGAGAGAGTATGTCGTATCAATACGAGCGAAGCAGGTGTACATAAACGATAGGCAGTTTACGGGCACTGACAGCGAGTTTGAGGCACTGATTAACGATAATCTCCTGAAATACAGAGACTTTGTCCTGGTGGACGATTATGC
This sequence comes from Lachnospiraceae bacterium, assembly GCA_024403375.1. Lineage (GTDB taxonomy): Bacteria > Bacillota > Clostridia > Lachnospirales > Lachnospiraceae > RGIG3528. Next base: position 4,013 of record JAKSRZ010000026.1, on the reverse strand, counting down.
GGAGACGGTTACCTATAAAAGGATTTACGGCTTGCTTAAAAAGGTTTTGGAAGGCAACTCCAATAAAGTTCTGAGACAGAAGGAAAACTAAGGGTACACAATATGAAAATAAGAAAAACAAGGCTGTTTCTTGTTCTTGTGATTGTGCTTTGCAATATTATGAGTGCGTGGAACCTGCTTTCTATCACAAATCCGGAGCTGGATACAGAGAAGAATCCGGTCTTTGCGTATATAACCGCGGACTCACTTTTAAGCAACATCGAACAGGACCCCAAGAGCTGCAACGGTGACTACTACGCTGTTCGTGGGCGAATCAAAAGTATAAATAAGAGTAACAAGGAATTTATTATGATGCCCAATTCTCTGAGATTTGAGAAGGACATTCTGTGTGATGGCAAGGAAAAGGGAATCTATTATGTAATAGAGGACCTTAGTGTGGGCAGTGAGGTACTTGTGCTGGGCAAACTCAGAATCGATCCCATCGATAAAGATATTCATCTTATAATCGAGCAGATTAATGAGAAAATCCCGGCAGCCATTGAGAATGAATCGTTTTTTGTGAAAGATAAAACTTACAAGCAGTTCAATGTTGGTGATCTGAAACAAAAAATACTTGGTAATGGCAGTGTGCAGTATCGCATTCCGGATGGCTGGAACGCAGTGGAGCAGAATATCCAGAGGGCAGGAATCGGAGAGCTTGAGGGCAATCAGTATGTATTAAATCAGATGGGAGAGAACAAAGGACAATATCCGGAAAATCTCTTTGTCTGCTATTTTGACTATAGTCTGTATGTGGAACAGAAGGACCTGGGAAAGACAGACCAGATTGAGCTGGCCATTATGAATGATATCCTTGGCGATGCTGATATCAACAGACTTAAGGCCGTTACTACACCTTACGGAAAGCAGTATCGCTACTATACATCACAGTTTACAAAGACAGATGGCGGACTTCAGTCTACCAATCTTAACGTGGAATTCATATTCGTTCCTATAGAAAAAAAGGGAACGGCTGTGGTGATTTATGTGTATTATAACAATGACAAGAACAGGCATATGGGCGATATAATGGCGATGCTTCGTCTTATGGAGGTCAGGTAGCCCTTATTTGTAAACTTTTTAGAAGAAAAAGCTTATACTTAATTAATTGACTTAGTAAACCAGCGGGAGCTAATATAGCATTGAGAAATAGTCTGAACAGCTCCGGCTGTTTACGAGGTTGGTTTATGGTTGGTAATAAAAAAGTAATTGGTGTGTGCATGACTCAGATTCATAACACATCAAGATCACGCCTAATTTCAAATCTGTATAACAAATCAAACGAAAAAGGATACAAGCTTATTGTATTCGATAGTTCGTTTGATTTTTATGTTGGTCTGGACGATGACATAAATGCTTCGGGCGTGTATGACTACATAAACTTCGAAATCGTAGACGCTCTGATTATTCTTTGCAGCTGCTTCCTGGATAAGAAAGTATATGAGAAGGTTGTAGCACGTGCACTCAGCAAAAAGATTCCCGTTATTCTTGAGGACGAAGAACTGGAAGGCTGTATCACGGTAAAAAATGAGTACGATGATGTTTATTTTGACATGATGAACCATGTCATTAATCATCATGGCAGAAGAGATACATTTTTCATTTCCGGACGAAAGGATAATGAACAGTCTCAACACAGAGAAGAAATCTATAAAAAGGTTCTGAAAGCTAACGATCTGCCTTTTTCAGAGGATATGATTGACTATGGTAAATTCTGGGGCGTGCATACGTTTGTAGTTATGGACAGGCTTCGTGAACAAAGAGCGAAAATGCCGGATGCCATTTTCTGTGCTAATGATGCCATGGCAACAGCTGTATGCAAAAAGCTGGCAGAATTTGGATATCGAGTACCTGAGGATGTGGTGGTTACAGGCTTCGATGGTGCTATGATATCATTCTTTACGAAACCCACACTTACCACTTGCATGCTGAATACGGAAGGCTTTATAGATTTATGTATAGGCATCATTTCTTCAGCCTTTGAAAAAGAAAAAACTGAAAGTTTGTATATAAATAATTACAGAGTGCGTTACTCCGAGTCTTGTGGTTGTAATGAGGAGGTAACAACCAATCTGAGACAAATGGTAGAGGAATACTATTACCTCTCCAGAAACATGATTTCCCACGAAACCGGTGTACTGAACAAGATGATGGTTCAGCTCAATATGACAGAGATGGGCCACAACTCATTTTACAGCGTTATTTCCAGCATCACTCACGAAACGGCACTTTTGGCATTAAGACCATCTTTCCTCTCAAGATTCCTCCATCCGGATGCGAATTCAGATGTGGACGATAATGAATTGGTTGTTATTGCTTCAGATGAAGCGGATGCCAAGAATGTGGCGAAGCAGGGTAAAATCACGTATAAGGACATGATTCCTCAGAAGGAAGAGTGGGCTGAGGACGGAAGTATGTATGTTATAACTTCTGTTCAGGTTGGAAGAGTCAATTGTGGCTATTATATGGATCGAATATATGATGTAATACAGGAAACTCAGAAGACCAATCGTGTTAAAAATCTCATAAATATCGTAATCCATCTGGCACTTTCAGATGTAAGACAAAGATATCTGAAGGCAAACAGTGGTGAGGAAACAAGTATTGATACTATTACGGAGTTGTTTAACCTTCGTGGTGTGACATATTGGTATGAGAAGTTTGTTGAACTTCCTCAGAGCAAAACCAAGTATTTTACAGTATCGATTTATGAGCTGCCGAAGTACAAATATATATACGAGAATTTTGGAGTGGGAGAAGTTGATGCGGCGGTATGCTTCGTTGCGGAAGCTTTGAGAATGGCCAATCCTAAAGATTGCACCATTGCCCATATTTCTGAAGATTCCTTTATCGTTGTTAATTATTATGCAGACAAGGCGGATGCGGAACATAACAGAAACAGAGCAACAAGCCTTTTCTACAGCGTATTAAATAACTACAACTATGTGAGCGGAAAGGATTATTATCTGGAAGTGAACACAGGCTGCACAGGTCTTGTGCATGGTCATCATCATAAGCTGGAGCTGCTCATAAAGAGTGCTACAAATGAGATGTACAAAAACAAGGCAACACATGGTGCTACCAACGTTTCAAAGAGCACAATTACCACTTCCAAGGAACAGTATGACCTGTTTAATGTGCTCCTGGCGAATAATCTGTTCAAGTATCATTTCCAGCCTATTGTATCCGCAAAAGATGGAGAGGTCTATGCTTATGAGGCTCTTATGAGAACCGATGAAAGCATAGGAATGAACCCTCTGGAGGTACTGTCTGTTGCATCTGAGTACAATCGTCTTTATGATATCGAAAAGGCAACGTTGTTTAACGTTATGGAAAGGTTCAGCAAGGAACAGAAAACGTTTTATGGCAGGAAAGTCTTTGTGAACTGTATTCCCGGTCATTTCCTGAATTCTGAAGATAATGCCAGACTTACAGAGCTTTATTCTCCGCTGATTGATAATTTTGTGTTTGAAATTATTGAGCAGGATACACTGGACGAATCAGAACTTACCACATTACGCAGTATAGGAAACCATAACGGAAATAATCCGATTGCACTGGATGATTATGGTGTCGGCCATTCCAACATAGTAAACCTTATTAACTATGAGCCGGATATCGTTAAAATCGACAGATTCCTGCTGACAGACATTGATGTTGACGAAACAAAACAGCTGGTAGTGGGCAGTATCGTCGACTTTGCAAGGATGCGAGGCATAAAAGTTCTTGCGGAAGGCGTAGAAAGCGAGCAGGAGCTGAGAAAAGTAATAGAGATGGGCGTGGACTTTATTCAGGGCTACTTTACAGGAAGACCTGTTAAAGAACCGGTGGAAACCATAGACGAAGACGTCAGACGCATTATTGTTGAAGCAAATAAAAGAATATAAACCATGAGCCTGCGGGGACGAAGCCTGCAGGCTGTTTTTGAGCGAATAGCGAGAGAACCGCTACGCAGAATGCGTTATAACGCCAAT